>JAHRAW010000159.1 GCA_020027415.1 Gammaproteobacteria bacterium | reverse complement strand
GGCGTTCAGGCCGACTGCCGCTCGGAACTCTTGAGTATTCCACGGCTCATCAGTCGGCTGTGCCTCGGCGACGCCGATAGCTGTGGGTGATTCACATCCTTCCACCAAGCAGCGTGCGCATTCTGAGCGCCCATTATCCCCCCACCTGCAGGTGTATAAGCCGCAGTGGACTTCGGTGCTGTCTATTCTGCATCGCGCGAGCGGCGTCATTATTGCGCTCAGCGCGTTGTTATTGGCGGGCTGGCTAGGCGCGCTTGCCGGCGGCGCGCCCGGTTACCAAATCGCGCACGGGTTTTTTACTTCGTGGTTCGGACAACTGCTGTTATTCCTTTGGACGCTATGCACTTTCTACCACCTGTGCAACGGAATCCGTCATCTGATCTGGGACGCCGGCGTCGGCTTGGAACTATCCACCGCCTATTTGAGCGGTAAAATCGTGCTTGGCGCGACCCTTGGTTTAACCATCTTGGCGTGGTGGGTATGAGGTTCGCTATGAAGCCGCCGACGAATCCGCAAGCCCCGCCGCCGCGCCCGACCGAAGTCGCCTCGCATGCGGTCGGCGGCGCGCGTCATTGGTGGTGGCAGCGCGTGTCGGCAATCGCGTTAGTTCCGCTCACGGTATGGTTCGTATTTGCCATGCTCAACCATATCGGCGATGCGCAGCAAAATGCAGTCGCCTGGGTCGCCCAGCCTGGCGTGGCACTCGCGCTTTGCGCGTATTTGGCGGCGTTATTTTTCCACTCTTATTTAGGCATGCAAGTCATCATGGAAGATTATGTTTCATCGGCAAAAAACCTCCGCATCACTTTATGGGCAATGAAAGCAGTGCATGCGCTCGGCGCATTGGTGGCGCTTGGCTCGGTGTTGCGCATCGTCATGCAATGAGAATGAAAATGAAAATGAAAATGAGAAAATCGCCAATCTCAAATCGGACCGGAAAATCACCGTGTCGGTGAATAACGCCTATCCCATTACCGACCACCAATATGATGTGGTGGTGGTGGGCGCCGGCGGCGCCGGCTTGCGCGCCACTTTCGGCATGGCGATGCAAGGGTTGCGCACCGCTTGCATCACCAAGTTATTCCCCACGCGCAGCCACACGGTCGCCGCGCAGGGCGGCATGAGCGCGGCCTTGGGCAATATGGGCAAGGACAATTGGCGTTGGCACATGTATGACACCGTCAAAGGCTCCGACTGGCTTGGCGACCAAGACGCGATTGAATACATGTGCAAAGAGGCGCCCGATGCGGTGATTGAACTGGAACATTACGGGGTGCCTTTTTCGCGCACCGCAGAAGGCAAAATATACCAGCGCGCGTTTGGCGGTATGACCACGCACTTTGGCGAAGGGCAAGCGCAACGCACCTGCGCCGCCGCCGACCGCACCGGGCATGCCATTTTGCACACTTTGTATCAGCAATCGCTGAAACACCACGCCAAATTTTTCATTGAATACTTCGCCGTTGATTTAATTATGCAAGGCGATGAATGTCGCGGAGTGCTGGCATGGGATTTGGAGCGCGGCGAGTTGCACCGCTTTGCCGCCAAACTGGTGGTGTTAGCCACCGGCGGATATGGGCGTTGTTATTTTTCTTGCACTTCCGCGCATAGTTGCACCGGCGACGGCGGCGGCATGGCGTTGCGCGCTGGGCTGCCGTTGCAGGATATGGAATTCACTCAGTTTCACCCCACCGGTATTTATGGCGCGGGTTGCTTAATCACCGAAGGCGCCAGAGGGGAGGGCGGTTACCTAACCAATGCCAACGGCGAACGTTTCATGGAACGGTATGCGCCGAATGCCAAAGATCTTGCCTCGCGGGATGTGGTCAGCCGCGCGATGACGATGGAAATCCGCGATGGCTTGGGGGTCGGCGAACATAAAGATCACCTGCACCTGCACCTTGAACATCTCGGTCGCGAAGTGCTTGCCGAACGCTTGCCGGGCATCTCCGAATCGGCGAAAATTTTTGCCGATGTGGATGTGACTAAATATCCCATTCCGGTGCTGCCGACCGTGCATTACAACATGGGCGGCATTCAGAGCAACCTGCATGGCGAAGTGGTGACCTTAAAAGACGGCGAGCCGAATCATGTGATTGGCGGGCTGATGGCAATTGGCGAAGCGGCCTGCGTGTCGGTGCATGGCGCCAATCGGCTCGGTTCCAACTCGCTGTTGGATATCGTGGTATTTGGGCGCGCCGCCGCGCACCGCGCGCGCGAACTCATCACCCCCGGCGGCGGCAAGCCGAAACTGCCGGCCACCGCTGGCGAACAAGCCATTGACCGATTTGACCGCATGCGGCATGCCGACGGCGACACCCCGACCGCCGATTTGCGCCTGCAGATGCAGCGTATTATGCAAGATTATTGCGCGGTATTTAGAACCAGCGCGGTGTTGGCGGAAGGCAAACAGAAGTTAGCCGAATTGTGCGCGCGCTTTGCGCAAGTCAAGGTTACCGACCGCTCCATGATATGGAACACCGATTTAGTGGAAACTTTGGAATTGGATAACATGCTCAGGCAGGCGCGTGTATCGCTGGATTCCGCCGCCAATCGCACCGAAAGCCGCGGCGCGCATGCGCATGAAGATTACCCAGCGCGCGATGATGCCAACTGGATGAAGCATACTTTGGCGTGGCAGGACGACTTGACCAGCCCCTCCCGCATTGACTACCGCCCGGTGCATGATTACACGTTGACCGATGAAGTGAGATATATTGAGCCGAAGAAGCGGGTTTATTAAAACAATCGCGCGTTATTTTCCATTTGCTATTTTCTATTTTTCCATTCCACCCCACCCACCGACTTAACCGATGGCTGAATTCGCCTTACCCGCTCACTCCAAAATCGTGCCAGGCAAAACCTTTCGCGATAAAACCAATGCGCGGGTGCGCGCTGTGCGCATTTACCGCTGGGATCCGGATCGCGGTGGCTTGCCGCGTTTGGATACCTATGAAGTGGATCTCAAAGCCTGCGGTCCGATGGTGTTGGATGTGATGATTCACATTAAGAACACCATCGACAGCACGCTCACTTTTCGGCGTTCGTGTCGCGAAGGAATTTGCGGTTCGTGCGCGATGAACATAGACGGCGTCAACACCCTCGCTTGCATTCAGCCGGCGACGGAAATTCGCGGCACGATTAAAATTTATCCGTTGCCGCACATGGCAGTGGTCAAAGATTTAGTTTCTGATATGAGTAATTTTTACGCGCAGTATGCTTCCGTGCAACCGTGGTTGCAGGCGAATGATGACAATACCCCGCCACGCGAACGCAACCAATCGGAAGCCGAACGGCAAAAATTAGACGGACTATATGAATGCATCCTCTGCGCGTGTTGCTCCACCAGTTGCCCGAGTTATTGGTGGAACAGCGACCGCTACTTAGGTCCGGCGGCGTTGTTGCAAGCGTATCGCTGGCTCGCCGACAGCCGCGATGAAGCCACTGATGAGCGGCTGCAACAACTGGACGATTCGTTCAAGTTGTATCGCTGCCACACCATTATGAACTGCACCAAGACCTGCCCGAAAGGGTTGAATCCGGCGCGCGCGATTGCGCACATTAAGAAGGACATCATGCAGCGCAATTTAGGCAAGCCGAATGCAGCCAAAGCCGAATCCAAAGCCAAACCAAGCACCGCGGCGGCGAAATCGTAATGGCTTGCCAGCAAAAAATTTGAACGACGAGCGCCTAAGCCGACGGCTACGCTGGCGTTGCCGTCGTGGTAGCAAGGAACTGGATTTAATTTTAGCGGGCTTTATGGATACCCACTATGCGCGGCTCTCCGCCGCCGAGCAACGGCTGTTTGAAAAACTGCTGGCATGCGCCGACCCGCAGTTAACCGCGTGGCTCTGCCACGGTGCGCCGCCCGCCGAACAAGGAATGGCAACCATTGTGCAACGCATTCTGTCTGCCCATCACGCTTAAAGTGTTGCCGCGCAAGTGGCTGACGGCGGTGATCGTTGCCCTGCATGGCGTGCCGCTACTGGCATTGTGGTGGCTGGTAGACGGAGAATTGGGCGCGGGTTGGCTGCTGGCGGTGACGGCGGTGGTCGGCGGTTCGTTGCTGTGGGAATTGCGCCGCCAAAGTTCAGCGGGAGCGGCAACCAAACTGGTGGCAACCCGCACCAATGAATGGCTACTTTATCGCGGCGCGCAACAGTGGCAAGCGCAACGGCAAGCCAAATCGCAAGCCCAGCAATATGTAAAGGTGGAAATGGCCGCGCACTTGGATTGCATCTGGTTTGTGGTGTTACTCATGGCGCAACAGCGGCGCAAGTTTCGGTTGCTCATCCCAGCAACCGCGCAAGCCGACGGGCAACTGCACCGCTTACGGCTGTGGATGAAACGCCCGCCCGACCCGCCCAAACCGCAGTGAGTGGGTGCAACCCTATCTCTTCGTCATCCCCGCCCAACCCCACAACCGGTCATTCCCGCGGTCGCCCCGGTTGGATTCCCGCTTAAAAGACTGCGGGAATAACGAGGTGGGGAGTGGGCTTTTAACTGCTTGCTGAATGCGAAGTACGCACGTTAAGTATTTCTGGCTAAGCCTCCCGGCTAAGCCTCTTTGTTAAGCCTCCCCGCCCAGACGCGTAACGCATAGTTCATTGCGATAAACCAACTTGCCGTCCATCATGGTGGCAACGACTTTGCCGTGCATGGTATGCCCCAACCATGGGGAATTTTCACCATGGCTTACCATAGAGTTGCGGGTCAGCACCCAAGCCAACGCCGGGTCAAACAGGCACAAATCAGCGCGCGCGCCGACGCCGAGATGGCCGGCATCCACGCCGATAATTGCGGCTGGATGGGCGGTCAAGGCGGCGATGGCGGTGGCCATTGATAACGCGCCTTGCTCCACTAATTGGAGCGTCATCGGCAACAGCGTATCCACGCCGGCGATGCCGGCGGCGGCTTCTACGAAGGGGGCTAATTTGGCGTCCGCATCGCGCGGTTGGTGGTCGGAGCAAATCGCGCCGATGTTGGCTTCGCTGACGCCGCGCAACAGCGCGCGCTGGTCGCGTTCGGTGCGCAGCGGGGGGAAGACTTTGTATTGGGTGTCAAACGTACCGATGTGCCGTTCATTCCAATGCAGGTGATGAATGGCCACGCTGGCGGTGACCGGCAAGCCGCGGGCTTTGGCTTCGGCGATCATCTCCACCGCCCGCCCGCTGGACAGCAAATCAAAATGCGCGCGCGCGCCGCTGGTTTCAATCAACGCCAAGTCGCGCGCGACGCCGACCGTTTCGGCCGCCTCCGGAATCGCCGGCAGCCCAAGCCGCGTGCTAATCTCGCCTTCATGCACCACGCCGTTGCCGTGCAGCCGGGCGTCCCGCGGGGTAACGAACACCGGCAAGTCGTAGGTGGCGGCGTATTGCATCGCGCGGCGCATCACCAAGGTGTTTTCCACCACCTGCAAGCCGTTGCTTACGCCGACACAACCGGCGTCCATTAGCAACGCCATATCCGCCAGCCGTTCGCCGCCGAGTTGGGCGGTCAGCGCGCCCAACGGGTGCACGCGCGTGAAACCGCATGCGGCGGCGCGGTCTTGCACCATGCGCACCATCGCCGGGGTGTCCATGACCGGGAAAGTATCCGGCGGGCAGACCATGCGGGTGATGCCGCCACTGGCGGCGGCGCGCGTCTCGGAGGCAATGGTGGCTTGATCGGTTGCGCCGGGTTCGCCCAAGCGGGCGCACAGGTCAATCAGCCCCGGCAACACCCATAAACCGCGTGCGTCAATTTGTTGCGCCGCGCGAAACGCCTTCGGCTTGGCGTCCACCGCGGCGATTTTGCCGGCGACCACATATACATCGTGGATCGCGTCTATGCCATGGGCGGGGTCAATCAGCCGACCGCCGGAGATTAGCAAGTTCGCGCTCGCGCTTGCCGGCATTCGTGCGCTCATGGGCGTGGCTCGACGCCGCCCATAATGGTCGCCATGATGGACATCCGCACCGCGATGCCGTTGGTCACTTGTTGCAGAATCACCGAACGTTCACCGTCGGCGACCGCGGAGGAGATTTCCAAGCCGCGGTTGATCGGTCCTGGATGCATGACCATCGCGTCCGGTTTGGCGTGCTGCAGTTTTTCCTCAGTCAACCCGTAGCGGTTGAAGTATTCTTGCTCGCTCGGCACCAGTTGCCCGTCCATGCGTTCGCGTTGCAGGCGCAATACGATGACCACATCCGCGCCGCGCAAGCCGGCGCGCAGGTCGCCGGTGGCGGTGACGCCCATCGCTTCTATTTCGGTGGGTATTAAGGTGCGCGGTCCCACCACCCGAATTTCACCTACGCCGAGCGCGCTGAGCGCGTGAATCTGCGAACGCGCCACGCGCGAATGCAGCAAGTCGCCGATGATGGCGACCGTGAGCCCCTCAAAGCCGCCTTTGCTGCGCCGAATGGTGAACATGTCCAACATGGCTTGGGTCGGATGCGCGTGGCGCCCGTCGCCGGCGTTAATCACCCGCACATGCGCCGGCAAATGCGCGGCGATTAGATGCGCGGCGCCGCTCGCGCTGTCGCGCACCACGAATAAATCGGTATGCATGGCTTGCAAGGTGCGCACCGTGTCTAAGATGGTCTCGCCTTTGCTGGTGGAAATGCGCGCGGCGTTCAGGTTGATTACATCCGCGGACAGGCGTTTGCCGGCGATTTCAAAGGTGGTGCGCGTGCGCGTGCTTGGCTCAAAAAAAAGATTGACGATGGTTTTGCCGCGCAACAGCGGGATTTTTTTGATCTCGCGTTTGCCAAAACTGACAAACGACTCCGCCGTATCCAAAATGCCCAGTAGCGTCTCCTTCGGCAAGCCGCTGAGTGTCAGAAAATGTTTTAGTTTTCCGTTGGCGTCAAATTGAAGTTGGTCAAGCGGTTTCATCGCGTAGCGGCTCCTGGTTCCTGGCTCTTGGTTCCGGGCGCCGTTGTTACAACCGACCACCGACTGCGGCGCGGTTGCCGGTCTTGGTGTCCATGATGTCCAACGCCAGATTGCCGTCGGTGTTGCTGAACTTGGCTTGCTGATGCTCAGCCAGCGGCAGGGCTTTGCCGACCACATCGGCTTGGATCGGTAACTCGCGCCCGGGGCGTTCAATCAGCACCGCTAAACACACGCGCTCGGGGCGTCCGTAGGAAAAAATTTCATTGAGGGCGGCGCGGATGGTGCGCCCGGTGTGCAACACATCATCCACTAAGATGAGGTCGCGGTTGTCCACCGCCAGCGGCAGGTTGGAGGCTTTGACTTCGGGGTTGAGTCCGGCGCGGCTGAAGTCGTCGCGGTAGAATGAAATATCCAAACTGCCAAGCGCCGCGCGAATCCCCAGACAACTGCGCAAACGTTCGGCGAGCCACGCCCCGCCGGTGTGGATGCCGACCACCAGCGGTTCGCGCAACCGCTGCGCGGCAAGTTGCTCCGCCATCATTTTAATCATAACCGCCAGTTGCTTAGCATCATACATTGCGGTGCTTCTCTAAATAGGTTTGCACCAGCAACTCGGCTGCCAGGCTGTCGCGGAATTTGCGCCGTTTGCGATGCAACGCTTTGCCCGGCGTGGCGGCATGGGCTTGGGTTAGCAAGGTCTCGGCGGCGGCGGTGGTCAGCCGTTCATCCACGAACACCACTTCCACGGCGAATCGGCGGCGCACGAGTTCGCCGAATTGGCGCGCGCGCGCCGCCATGGCGCTGTCGCCGCCGTCCAAGTGCAACGGTAAGCCGACCACTAATGTGGTCGGTTGCCACTGCGCAATCAAGTGTTCCATTTCATGCCAGTTTGGCGTGCCGTTTTTGGCGGCGAGCCCAGCCAAGGCTTGGCTGGTGCCGCTGGCGCGATTGCCGGTCGCCGCGCCGATGCGCTTCATGCCGAAGTCAAAACCGAGCACTCTCGCCGCGGGCGGCGCCGGCGCATTTTGTGGGTTCGGGGTTGGGCGGGGCGGGGTCTGCATCCGCTCATTCGGCTTCACGCATGCCCGACCTCGGTGGACAGCTGCGTAGAATCAATGCCCAATAGGTTGGCCGCTTGCCGCCATTTGCGGTCAATCTCGGTGTGAAAAATGATGGAGTGGTCGGCCGGCGTGTTGATCCATGAATTTTGCCGCATTTCGGCTTCCAGTTGCCCCGGCCCCCAGCCGGCATACCCCAAAATCATGATTGCGCTGCTCGGTCCTTGACCGCGCGCAATTGCGCCAAGAATGTCGCGCGAACTGGTCAGCCACAGCCCGCCGCCAATCTCTAACGAAGAGTCCCAGTTGCCTTCGTCGGAGTGAATCACCATGCCTAATTCCGGGTTAACGGGACCGCCTTCAAACACCGGCTGCGTGCTGCGCTCCAGACTGGAAATCGGCAACGACAGGTGGGCAAAAATATCTCCCAAGCAATGCTCGGTAAGGCGGTTGATAATCACCCCAATGGCGCCGTTGGCATCGTGCTGACAAATCAGCGTGACGGTTTGGTGAAAACTCGGATTGGTCAACTGCGGCATGGAGACCAGCAGTTGGTTGCTCAGAAAGGTATCAAAAGTATCGCTCATGTTTTCATGTTCGATTGCCTGGGGCGCACATGGCGGCAAGCCGGAGTTGGTTTGGTTGCCGGGTGCGTTTCGTGTAGGACGCAATGGGCGGGCAAAATCCACTTGGGTTAAGGTAGTATAGCCGACTGGCGATGGATTTGAACATGCTTCGGCTTCGGTTTGGGTTTGGCGAAACGCGCCTTGAATTTGTCCGCTGTGGCGCCTTGGTTTGGTTGAAATTGGTTGCTTAAACTAACCTTAAATTTTGGAGACTGCACCCCCCAATCCGTTGGCGTTGTTGCGCCAACTTGAACACGCCAGCCGTGGCGGCAACGCGCCCGCACTTGCGTCAGCAACGCCAGCGGTGTGGCATGGGCTGACTTTCCAACTGGGAGACCTGCATTTTGTGGCGCCGATCATGCGCGGTTTGGAAATCGCGCCAACCGGAGTCGTGCAGCCATTGCCGTTGCGCCGCGGCTGGGTCAAGGGTATGATGTATATTAACGGGGAAATTTATACGCTGATTGATTTCGCCAGATTGCTTGGGATTAGCCATGCGCCGTCGGGCAATCGTGCGAATTTGCTATTGCACTCAAATCACCGCGATAAGCAGGCCTTGCGCAAGGCGTTGCTGTTGGATAGTCCAATTGGCGTGCGGTCGTTTGCGCGCCGCGCGCCGGCGGATACCATGCCCGTCGCGGTTGCCGGGTTTCCCGCGTTGCTGCAGCCGTTCCTACGCGCGCAGTGGCTGGAAGGCGAGGCGGTATGGGGGGTCATTGAGTTGGCGGCGCTGATGAATTCGGAAAAGTTGCGTAACCTCGGTTGACGAATAAAATAGACGCGCCCGTTGCCGCCTGATATTCCATACGCCATCCATACCAAAACCAGTGCCTCAGTCTTCAGCGTCCGCCCACTTCACCCTTCCGCCCATGCCAAATCTCCGTCCACCGCACCCCGCGCCGCAACCGCCGCCCCCGGTTCGCTGGCAAGTCGCTTGCTGGGTGGTCGTGCTGTTCGGGGCGGTGGGTGGGCTGCTGTATTTGCAGTATCAGCCGCTTTGGAGTGGGTGGACGAGCGGGTTTGAGAACCCGATAGGGGCGAGCGCGCTTGCCCATCTAAGCGACTCCTTGCAACAATTCTCCGCCGCCGTATGGCGGTTGTTACCCGCCGACCGCCACGCCGAAATCGCACAGTACCGCCTGTGGATTCTCGGCGCGCTGGCATTGTTGGCGTGGCTGGCGTTGCGCTATAGCCTGCACCGCCATGCCCGCCGCCGTCACCGCTACACGTTGCATCGGGCGCAGCAAGCCGAATACGGGCTGCGCGAGTTATTGCAGGAAACCAACGCCGCCGCGCAACAAGTTTCGGCCACCGCGGAGCGCATTGCGCGCCGCGGCGAAGCGATCACGCAAGCAACCGAAAAGGGCGCCACCGCCGCGCAGCGGGCGGCGCTCAACATGCGCCAAGCCACCGACCGCATGCAAACTTCCACCGCACAACTGCAGCGGCTTGGAGAAAACGCGCAACGGCTTCAGGCAGCCAGTGGCGCGCTGCAAGAGCGCATCGCGCAAGGCAAAATATTGTCGCTCAACGCCGCCATTCAAGCGGCAATGTGCGGGGAAGGCGGGCGCGACTTCGTCGCCACCGCCCAACAAGCGCAACGACTCGCCGACGGCTCGGCGCAGCAAGCCCGCGAAATCACCGAACGGGCGCAAGATTTTCACCGCCATGCCGAGCGCACCATCGCCGCCCTCAAAACCGCCGCCGAAGATATGCGTAGCGGCGCAGACCTGGGCGATGACGTCAGCGCGGCGATGGCGACGATGGGGCGCGACGATGCCATGCAGCCAGTTGACGAGGCGCGCGCTGCTGTCGGCGCGGGCGTGTCGATCAAGCCAGCGGCTGCGTTAGATCTTCAAGTCGCGGTGAGCAGCGACCATATCCGCGCGGCGACTCGCCAGTTGGCGGAAGCCTACGCCGCGTTGCAACCGCCTAAGCCAAATCTCTTCTCATAGTAATCACGGCTTTGCGGGTGGCTCACAGCGCGCAAGCCCGCCAACATCTGCGCCCGCCTGCGCCAACCTGTTTTGCGGCGATGCGCCCCGAATCCGTTGACCCCAGACGCCGCCGTGTTTTCCGCGCATAGCCAACCAACCCTGGATCGCATCCACGCGCACATTCGCGAGTGGCGGACTGCGGGTATCAGCGGGCAACTGCTGAACGCGATTCGCCGCGAGTTTCACGCGCTGGAAAACCATGCCGCCGCGGGCCGCTTGGATGATATTGCCAAGCTCAGCCGCGGCGCGCAACGCTTGCTCGCGCAACGCCGCGGTCGGTTCGCGCAAACGGCGGACGCCGATGAGATTGGGCTGTTGAATCTGTTTGAAGAGATTCACGATGGCTTGTCAGCCGATCTGGGCGTTGCCCCGGCGCCTTCCAGAACGCATGTCCAATTCCTCAATAGCATGGTGAGTTCGTTGCTGTTGAGTGATGAAGAGCGGTTGCAAACTGAAACCGAAACCCAAGCCCAAGCCGAAACTGAAACCAAAACCACCGCCGCGCCGACCGCGCTCGCATCCGCAGTGACGCGCGCTGCGCACCGCACCCAAAATCACAACCTGACCGACCTGTGCACGCTCTCTGACGAACTCGGCATGGCGCGCGCGCGCGCCCAGCATAAGTTGGAAAATACCCGTCAGCGTTTAGATGCGTTGCAAGTCGGTTGCCAGCAAATCGGCGACGGCTTGCGCAACTTGGAATCGGCGGCGGATGCGCGCGCAGAATCGGTGTTGCAATTCGGTTTTCAGCCAACCCCTGCTGAGGACTACGAAGCGTCCGACCCGCGCGCGCAATTGCAGTCCCTGAAAGAACTGCAAACCGCGCTCGCCGAACAAACCGCGCAGTTAAGCGTTGCGCTGCACGCGCAATTAAGCGCCGCGCTGCGGGCGGAATGGGAACTTGGCGAACGGTTGCACGATGGCTTGCGCAAGGCGCAGTTGAGCGCCGCCGCCGATTATCTGCCGCGCTTACGCAAGTTGGTGACGGCCGCCGCCGCGCGCGCCGACCAACAAGTTGAATTCGTCCTCAGCGGCGGCGACCTGCAAGTGGATCGTCAAGTTATGGAAAGCCTGTTGACGCCGTTGGCGGGATTGATTGACGATTCCGTGCGGCGCATGCAAGTCGCCACTTCGCATCGCGCATCCGCGCCGCAGCCGGCGCCTCAGTCGGTATTGCGCATCGGCCTTGACCTCGTTGCGCACGGCGACCAACTGCTGTTTGAATACGCTGACAATGGCGGCGGTTTGGAGCGGTCAGCATGGGCCTCCAGGGCGATTGCCATGGGCATGACTGAGCGCGCGGAAAAAGTGGGCGAAGCACACCTACTGCAAATTATGACTTGCCCGGCGCGCGCCGCCGCCTCATCCACCGCCACTTCCACTATGGCTACACCGCCGCCAGCGGACGGCTGGCAAGCGATTTATCAAGCGGTGCGCGAGTTGGGCGGTTGCATGGCATTGCAGTCGGCAGTCGGCGGCGGGCTGCGTTTTCAATTCCGCGTGCCGCAAGTATGGGCGTGCTCGCAGGCGTTGTTGGTGACCATCGGCAAATACTCGTTCGCCATCCGCGCGCATATGATTGAACGGTTGCAGTGGGCGCGGGCGCACGACATCGCTGAGGTTGGGGGGAAAAAACACCTCGTCATCGGCGCTCAAAGAATTCCCATTATTCATCTGGCTGCCGAACTCGGCGCGCACCGCCAGCAAAGCGCGCCGGCGGAGGCTGGCTTGGCATTGGTGTTAGTGCGCGCGGTGGACCGAATCGTCGCTTTGGAAGTGGATGAGATGGACAACTTGACGCCGATGGTCGGCAAGCCTGCGAGTCGACAACTCACCGCGTTCGGATTGCGCGGGGTTGGCGGCGTTGCCGTGTTGGCGGATGGTCGCGCGACTGCCGTTCTTGACCCGAATGCATTCGTCGAGCGCGCGGTGCTTTGCGATGATGGGTTGCTTCAATTTCCGCTCACCTCCGCGGCGGCCGGGCGGCGGGCAAAATCGGCGCATGAGGTTGCGCTAGTAGCGGAACCAAGCAAGCAAGTGATTGCGCTGCAAATGAAACTCGGCACGCTGTTGATTCCGCTTGGCATGGTGGCTGAAGTGGTCGGCGATTTGCAAATCCAACCGCCGGCGCATGCAAGTGCAAATGCGCATGCCTGGCTGGATGGGGAGATTCGCTGGCGCGGCGTTAATGTGCCGGTGGTCAACCCCGCGCGCGCTTTTGGCGGTGCGCCGACAACCGATTCGCCGTGCACCGGGGCGGTGATTCTGTGGCCAATGAAGGACGGCGAAGCCAACCAGTTTTTCGCGTTAGCGAGTTGCGCTACGCCCACGCTGCTTGAAATTGAGGGCGGCTTATCCGCGCCACAGTCTAATGCGTCCAATGCCGACGCGCCGTTAGATAACCTGCTGGGCTGTGTGCAACTGGAGCATGGTCGCGGCATGATTCCAGATTTGAGCAAACTGGCGCGGCAGATTTTCCAGGCTCCGGCAACCGCCGTGCCGGACTGAATCCGAATCCGCTCCTGCTCCGCTCCCGAACTTGATGAGGCATGCAATGCGATTGCCGAGTGACCGCGCCCGCGGCGCGCTTCCCGACCTTGCCGAGGTAGCCGATCTGGTCAAGCAAGCCGCGTTGGCTGAAAACCTTGCCGCCGCCAGCAAGTTGAAATGCGCCACCAAAGCGGATGGCAGTTGGGTTACCGAGGCGGATCGGCGCATGCAAGAACGCCTGCGAGTTACCCTTGCCCGCCGATGGTCTAACTACGGCTTCATCGGCGAGGAGATGGCGCACGGCGCGCAAGTGGCGGTGTGCGAACAAAGTTGCGCCGGCTACTGGGTGCTGGACCCGCTGGACGGCACCACCAACTTTGCCGCCGGGTTTCCATGCTATGGCGTTTCGTTGGCGTTGGTGGTGGACGGCGGCGCGCGGCTGGGGGTGATTTTTGATCCCATTCGCAACGAGTGCTTTACCGCGCAACAAGGACAAGGCGCCTATCTCAATCGGCGGCGGTTGCCTTGCTCATCCCCCGCCCCGCGCGCGCTCAGCGACTGCATCGCGATCATTGATTACAAGCGATTGTTGGGCGACTTAGCCGAGCAACTGGTGCGCTCGCCGCCGTATCGTTCGCAGCGCAACCTTGGCTGTTCGGCGCTGGAGTGGTGCTGGTTGGCGGCTGGGCGCGCGCAACTTTATTTGCATGGCGGGCAGAAACTATGGGATTTTGCCGCCGGCTATCTGATTTTGAGCGAAGCCGGCGGGGTGGCGAAGTCGCTATCCGGGTTGCCGCTGGACTGCGTCCGGCTGCGCAAGCGGTCGGTGGTGGCGGCGGTTAACGCCGACTTGAACGCGCATTGGCAACGCTGGGTCAACGCCAGCTACGCCGCGCCACAAACCTCGCCGTTGTAAATTTCAGCGCCGCGCCGCCTCGTTGCCGCCGCCGACCATGCTTGAATTGTTAATTATAAAATTCCGCCGATGATCTACGCACTGCCCAATCGCCGCCCGCGCCTTCATCCGCGCAGTTATGTTGCGCCGAGCGCGGAGGTGATTGGTTCGGTGGCGCTTGGCGAACATGCCAGCGTTTGGTTTCAAGCGGTGTTGCGCGGCGACAATGATTTCATTCACATCGGCGCGCGCGCCAACATTCAAGATGGCGCGGTGTTGCATGTGGACGCCGGAGTTCCGCTTACCGTCGGCAACGATGTCACGGTTGGGCATGGCGTGATGTTGCATGGTTGTCGCATCGGCGATTTTAGTTTGCTCGGCATCGGCAGCCGCGTGTTGAACAATGCGGTGTTGGGGGAATATTGTTTGGTCGGCGCCAACACCCTCATCACCGAGCACAAAACTTTCCCGCCGCGTTCGCTGATTATCGGTTCGCCGGGCAAAGTGGTGCGCGCGCTGACCGAGTCGGAGATGCAACAACTGCGCGACAACGCCGCGCACTATGTCGCAAAAATCGCGCTGTATCAAAAATTGCAACGACTCTGAACCGAGTGGAAAACTGCCGCCGCGCCGAGCAATTAATTACAAAGCCGCGCGCAATAATCGGTGAATGGTGTTGTCGTGCAGTTTTTCGGTGGTCACCCGTTCGCATTGGTTAAACGCGGCAAAGTGGCGCAACTCGGCAAGCAACGCCTCCACCAAAAATTCTTTTTCGCGCAAGAATGGTTCGCTGACGAAATTTCGGATTACCAATGTGCGCGTTTGCCGCAC
Source organism: Gammaproteobacteria bacterium (assembly GCA_020027415.1). GTDB lineage: Bacteria > Pseudomonadota > Gammaproteobacteria > Arenicellales > Poriferihabitantaceae > JAHRAW01. Next base: position 7 of record JAHRAW010000159.1, on the reverse strand, counting down.
CGCTTTG
>JAHRAW010000156.1 GCA_020027415.1 Gammaproteobacteria bacterium | reverse complement strand
ACGCGACCAATAACGCCTCCACCGATTCAAAGCCGAGTTGGCGGTATAAGTGTTGGCGGTAAAAAGTTTGCGAATACGCCCAGCCGGCGTACACGCGCGCGAAGGCTTTGAGCCCGTTGCGGGGCGGTTTGGCGTAGTTTCCGCGCTGAAATTGAGCGTCCGCTTGCAAGGCGGCTTTGACGCCTTCCAGAAAAACATAGTTATGCGGCGAAGTTTTCGCGGACGCGCAGAACGGCAAAATCGCAGCCACCATATCGGGGTATTGGCTTGCCCAGTGAAACGCTTGACAGCCCGCCATTGACCAGCCCAGTGCCAATGCGATTCGCTTAACGCCGAGGCATTCGGTTAATAATCGGTGTTGGCAGCGAATGTTGTCGTGGAAAGTAACTTGGGGGAATTTCGCTCCGCCATGCGAGCGCGGCGCATTGCTCGGCGAGGATGATAAGCCATTGCCAAACAGGTTGATGGAAACGATGAAATGTTGCGCCGGGTCAAGCGCGCGACCGGCGCCGAAGAAGCCTTCATTGCGAATATGGTCGCCGGTGTAGAAGGTGGGCAGCAGCACCGCATTATCGGCGGCGGCGTTTAGTTTGCCGTAGGTTTGATAGGTGAGTTGCGCGCTCGGCAATATGCGGCCGCCTTGCAGGACCACATCTCCCAATGGATAGGCGCGATGCTGGTGCGGGCGGGCGGCGGGCGGCGGCATCAGAACAGCCGAAGATATTCCTTGACCTCCCAATCGCTGACATGCTGATGATAGCGCTCCCATTCATCCACTTTATACGCCAGATAGGAGCGGTGCATGGTTTCCCCCAATACCTGTTTTGCCAGTGAGTCGTCGCGCAAAGTTTCAATCGCTTCCAACAGATTGCGCGGCAACCGCTGTGCGCCGCTGGCGCGCATGGCTGGTTCGCTCATGGTGTATAAATCTTGATTGAGCGGCTTGCCGGGGTCGTATTGATTGAGCATGCCGTCGGTCATGGCGGCAATGGATAAACTGAAACTGAGATATGGATTCATGCACATATCGGCGGCGCGATTCTCAATACAAAAACGACTCTGCGGCAGCCGCAACATGGCGGAACGATTATTCTCGCCATAAGTCATGTGGGTGGGCGCCCAAGTGAAAACGCCGCCCTCAAGACCGCCGACCTTCGCCACCAACCCGTTATAGGAATTGACCGTGGGACACGCGATGGCGGTATGCGCGCCGCCGTGCCGCAACAAGCCGGCGATTGCGTGATACACCGACTCGTGCCACTGCTGATTTTCGCCTTCAAATAAATTCTGGGTCGGGTCGGCAGTGCGCCGCGCCGAGATATTCATGTGCGCGCCGGAACGCCAATCGCCGAGCGTCGGTTTCGGCATGTAAGTGATAAAAATACCGTGCTTTTTGGCGATTTCCTTCAACAAAATGCGCAGGAACACGAAGCGATCCGCCATCTCCAAAATATCGGTGTAGTGAAAATCCAATTCAAACTGGGAATAGGCGCCTTCGGCGACCACATCGTGCAGATTCCAGCCCATCTCTTCCAGCACATCAATCAGGTCGCCGAGAAACGGCATCGCGTCCATGCTCTGCTCTAAGTCATAACCAAACGCCTGTCGGCGTGGTCGCAGTCCGGCGCCCGGCAACGGGTCATTGTCAAACGCCTTGACCGGCTGCCCGTCGTGCCAACGCATGGCGATGAATTCCGGTTCAATGCCGGCATAAAACGCATATCCGTTGTCGGCGGCTTGCCGAATCGCCCGTTTCAAAGTGCTGCGCGGGCATAGAGAATAGGGCGCATCCTGCCACCACAAATCCGCCACCATCCACGCACAAGTTCGGTCCCACGGGCAAATCGTCAAAGTGTTCAAATCCGGCAATGGGATTTGGTCGGCGTCCGCCGGACCTAACTCCGGCACGAAGGAAATGGAATGCACCGCAAACTGCGGACCTTTCCCCATGCACAGCAATTCAAAATCGCTGAGCGGCACCGGTTTGGTTTTTGGCTGCCCGAGCAAGTCAATCCAGCACGCCAAGATATATTTGACGCCGGCGTCCGCGAGTTTCTTTTTGGCGGCGGCTACGGCTTTGCTGTCGGGCAAGGCTTGCGCCAACGATTGAGGGGCGGGAGAAATCATGGGGGTTCCTCGCAAGGCGTGGTTTAAGTATCGGCGGGCGCGGATGGGTCGGCGGCTACGGATTCATTCAGTTCAATCGGATATCCATCCGGGTCGGCAATAAACGCGATGACGCGGCTGCCGGCTCGTTTAAGTAGCGATGCCGACAGACATTATGAAAAGCCGCAATCTTGCCGCGCTCGCCGCGCATGAAATTTT
>JAHRAW010000150.1 GCA_020027415.1 Gammaproteobacteria bacterium | reverse complement strand
CTTCGGCGAGCAAAAAAGCCGCCAAACAGGGCACTGAACCGAGTGCCGAACAAACTAAACCAGTCAGCAAGGAAACTAAACAAACCGGGCAAACTAAGGAAACTAAGCGGGCTAAAGAAACTAAGCCGGCTAAGCCAGCCGCCAAGCCAGTTAAAAAAGCCGGCGCAAAAAAAAATCGACAAGCAATCTAACAACACCGCGACCGCGAAACCAGCGCAAAAATAATGGCACGAACGAATTTGAAAGCACCGGGCATGTTCGGAAATCTTTCCGAATTGAAGCAGCGCGTCCTGTTTGTGTTGGGGGCGATGGTAGTGTTCCGCATCGGCACGCATGTGCCGGTTCCGGGGGTGGATCCAACCGCCATCGCGGCGTTGTTTGAACAGACCAAAGGTTCCATCGTGCAGGTGTTTAACATGTTTTCCGGCGGCGCGCTCAGCCGCTTGTCCATTCTCGCGTTGGGGGTCATGCCTTATATTTCGGCGTCCATCATCATGCAGATGATGACCGCGGTGGTGCCCAAACTTGAGCAGTTGAAAAAAGAAGGCGAAGCCGGTCGGCGCAAAATCACGCAATACACGCGCTATTTCACGGTGGTATTGGCGTTGTTTCAAGGGCTTGGCATTGCGGTGGCGGTTGAAAGCCAACAAATCGGCGGCAGTCCGGTGATTCTCATTCCGGGGCTCGGCTTCAAAATCACCACCGCCGCATCGCTGGTAGCCGGCACCATGTTTTTGGTCTGGTTAGGAGAGCAAATCAGCGAACGCGGCATCGGCAACGGGATTTCACTGATTATCTTTGGCTCAATTGTCGCCGGGTTGCCATCCGCCGTGGCGGGCACTTTGGAACTCACCCGCACCGGCGCGTTTTCTCCGCTCGGCGTGTTGACGCTTTTCGTCGGCGCGATAGCGGTAACCTATTTCGTGGTGTTTGTGGAGCGCGGGCAGCGGCGCATTCTGGTGAACTACGCCAAGCGGCAACAAGGCAGAAAAATGATGGCCGGGCAGAGCAGCCACCTACCGCTCAAACTCAACATGGCGGGCGTGATTCCGCCGATTTTCGCCTCCAGTTTGATTTTATTTCCTGCCAGCATCGGCAGTTGGTTCGGGCAAGCCGAAGGCATGGGTTGGCTGCGGGACATGGCGACCACATTGCAACCCGGGCAACCGATTTACACGCTGCTCTACGGCGGGATGATTGTGTTTTTCTGCTTCTTTTACACCGCGATGGTGTTCAGCCCGACCGAAATAGCCGACAACCTGAAACGTTCCGGCGCCTTCATCCCCGGCATCCGCCCGGGCTTGCAAAGCGCGAAATACATTGACGGCGTGGTGTCCAAACTCACGCTGGTGGGCGCCATTTATATTACTTTTGTTTGTTTAATCCCGGAATTTTTAATCGTCAAGTGGAGCGTGCCGTTTTATTTTGGCGGCACTTCGCTGTTGATCATCGTGGTTGTGACGATGGATTTAATTTCGCAGGTGCAGTCGCACTTGATGTCACGACAATACCAAAGCATTTTGAAAAAATCTTCGCTTACCGGTCTCCAAGGTATGCGGTGACCGGAGGAAACAGAGCCATGAAAGTACGAGCATCGGTTAAGAAAATATGCAGAAACTGCAAAATCGTTCGGCGCAACCGCGTTGTGCGGGTGATTTGCACCGACCCGCGGCACAAGCAACGCCAGGGTTGAGACAGTCATCGCTGAATTGAAGGCAGTCTGTGTTTTTGCTATACTCCAACGACACTGGAAACCCGTTCTTTAAGCGATTGGATAACCGAATCACTGAAACCCCATGAAAGAGAAATAAAGTGGCGCGAATTGCCGGTATCAACCTGCCGAACCATAAACACATTGAGATTGGCTTGACCGCGATCTATGGCGTCGGGCGCACAACTGCGCGCAAAATCTGCGATGCCGCCGGCATCCAGTACAGCGTCAAGGCGCAAGACCTGAATGAAGCGCAAGCCGAGAAACTGCGCTCCGCAGTCGCCAAGTATGAAGTGGAAGGCGATTTGCGCCGCGAAGTTGCGATGAACATTAAACGCCTAATGGATCTCGGCGCTTACCGCGGCTTGCGGCATCGCCGCGGCTTGCCGGTGCACGGGCAGCGAACCAAAACCAATGCGCGCACCCGTAAAGGTCCGCGTCGCGCCATTAAGAAATAAACGACTGCGAGCGAGCAATCATGGCAAAAGGCACTTCCGGCAAGAGCAAAACAAAAGCAAAGGTTAGGAAAAATGTAACCGAAGGCGTGGCGCACATTCATGCGACCTTCAACAACACCATCGTCACCATTTCCGACCGCCATGGCGACACCCTGTGTTGGGCTTCGGCTGGCAACTCTGGTTTCAAGGGCGCGCGCAAAAGCACTTCCTATGCCGCGCAGATGGCGGCTGAGAGTTGCGGCAAGCGCGCCCAAGAAATGGGAGTCAAACAACTTGAAGTGAAAATTAAAGGGCCCGGACCCGGGCGCGAATCCGCGGTGCGCTCACTGAACGCATTGGGGTTTGAAATTCATTCTATTTCCGATATCACGCCGCTCCCGCATAACGGCTGTCGCCCGCCAAAGCGGCGTCGTGTTTAAGCGCGGCTGGTTCGGCATGATATTCAGCGCAATGATTAGCGAGTAACGAGCATGGCAAGATACCTGGGACCCACATGTAAACTGGCGCGGCGCGAGGGAACCGATTTATTCCTCAAAAGCCCGGCGCGCAATCTGGACTCAAAGTGCAAATTTGACCGCCCGCCGGGGGTCAAAGTCGGCGGGCGTCGCGCGCGCATCACGGTGTATGGCACGCAACTGCGCGAGAAACAGAAACTGCGCCGCATGTATGGCGTGCTGGAAAGGCAGTTTCGTAACTACTACAAGAAAGCCGCAGGAATTTCCGGCTCCACCGGGCTCAACCTGTTGCAACTGCTGGAAGCGCGGCTGGATAATGTGGTGTATCGCATGGGTTTTGCGGCGACGCGCGCCGAATCGCGCCAACTGGTGAGCCATAAATCGGTGATGGTCAACGGGCGCAAGGTCAATGTGGCGTCTTATCAGGTTAAGCCGGGCGATACCGTTGAAGTCGTCGAAAAAAGCAAACAGCAGTTGCGCATTAAATCGGCGCTTGAAATCATTGAGCAAATCGGTTTCGTCTCATGGGTGGAAGTGGATATAAAATCGGTCAAAGGGCAATTTCTGTCGCTGCCCGAACGCGCCGAACTTTCGCCGGACATTAACGAAGCCTTGGTGGTCGCGCTCTACTCCAAGTAGTTGGAGTCGGTCG
>JAHRAW010000140.1 GCA_020027415.1 Gammaproteobacteria bacterium | reverse complement strand
CCAACTCGGCGTTACCCATGGCTGCCTAATTCCTGTGTCCAGTGCTGCGACGGCACAATTTTGCCGATAACTTTGCCGTTGCTGTTGGTAAGGGTCGGTTGAAAATGTTGTGCGAGGTCGCGTGCATGCACATTTTTCAGCGCGCCTAATTTCTGCAACAACGCGCCTAATGCAACATTGGCGGCGCGGGTTGCGCCGTCTTCAATTTTCAACGCAAAGCCGACGCCGAGATGCGGCACGCCGCCGCCATACACGCCTTCGGCGCCGGTTTTGAGAAACACCTCGCCGTTGCTTGCGCGAATCACCTCGGTGCAACATCGCTGCGCGCCGGCGAACATTTGCGGATGCGCGCGCACGGCATCCAAAATCCGCCGCATCGCATCGCCGCGCGCGCCGCCAATTGGTTTTGGGTTGCCCGTTGCTTTGCCATGTTGCGGCGCGGCGACTGGCAAGTTTGCATACTGCGCAAAAGCCTGCGCAAGTTTGGTCAGCGGCATGCAGATTGCCGGCACGCCGCAGCCATCGCGTTCCCATGGCAACGATGACACCTCCAACTCAACCAACTCGGACAAAGTTTGCATCCACGCCTGCTGAGTCGGATGATGGTAATCGCTGTATCCGCGCAGCGGCGCTTGCATAAAACTTGCCAAACTCAACATGCCCGCGTGTTTGCCGGAGCAGTTGTGATGCATGCGGCTTGGTTGTTCGCCGCGGGCAAGCAGTTTGCGCGCCACGCCGCCCATCAGCGGCAACTCCGCGCCGCACTCCAACGCCTCCCCATCCAAACCGAGCCGCCGCAGCCAATGCGCGACCGCGCGCAAGTGCAAGTCTTCGCCGCTGTGCGATGCGCACGCCAACGCAATCTCCGCCGCCGAAAGATTAAAATGCGCCGCGGCGCCGCTTTCCACCAATGGAATCGCTTGAAAAGGTTTGAGCGCTGAGCGCGGATAAATCCACTGTTCGGTATGCCCGATGGCAAACACCACGTGGTTGGCGGCGTCCACCGCCACCGCCGCGCCGCGATGGCGCGATTCCACCTGCGCGCCGCGATGCACTTCAACCAATACTGGATTTTGCGGCGGCGGCATCGTTTGCAAGGCGGATGGGCAAGTGGGCGAAGTGGAAAATCAACGCATAATTTGGCATAGTTGCGCATTGTAAAATAATTTCTTTTCCCACCGAGAACCAATCTCATGCTGACCTCCCGTTGCTTGCTTGGCACGCTCAAGGAAAGCCCCGCCGACGCCGAAGTCATCAGCCACCAACTTATGCTGCGCGCCGGACTCATTCGCCGAGTCGCCGCGGGCATTTATAACTGGCTGCCGCTCGGCGTGCATGTGCTGCGCAAGGTGGAGCGCATCATCCACCAAGAAATGAAGCGCAGCGGGGCGCAGGAAGTGCTGTTGCCGGCGGTGCAGCCGGCCGAACTTTGGCGGGACTCCGGACGCTGGGAGGAGTATGGAGCCGAGTTGTTGCGTTTCCGCGACCGCCATGAGCGCGATTTTTGTTTGGGTCCGACCCACGAAGAAGTGATTACCACCTTGGCGAAAAACGAACTGCGCAGTTATCGGCAGTTGCCCGCCAACTACTACCAGATTCAAACCAAGTTTCGCGATGAGATTCGGCCTCGCTTCGGCGTCATGCGCGGGCGCGAATTCATTATGAAGGACGCCTATTCTTTTGATTTGAATCGCGCCGCATTACAGCAAACCTATGATTTGATGCATCAAACTTACTGCGCCATTTTTGACCGACTGGGGCTGCGGTATCGCGTGGTGGCGGCGGATGGCGGTAGCATCGGCGGCGATACTTCGCATGAGTTTCATGTGTTGGCTGACTCCGGCGAAGACGCCATCGTTTTTTCCAGCGACAGCGACGGCGACAACGGTTACGCGACCAATTTAGAAATGGCGGAAGCGGTGGCGCCGCGCGCCGGGCGCGCGCCGCCGAGCGAAGCCATGCGGCTGGTAGACACGCCGAATTGCAAAACCATTCAGACCTTAGTTGAACAATTCAAACTGCCGATTGAAAAAACCATCAAGACCTTAGTGGTGCAAGCCGCCGAGCCAAGCGCGCATCCACTGATCGCGTTATTGGTGCGCGGCGACCATACATTAAACGCCATCAAAGCCGAAAAACTTGCGCAAGTGGCGAGCCCGTTGCGCATGGCCGATGAAGCCGAAATTCGCGCCGCCATCGGCGCCGGACCGGGCTCGCTGGGACCGGTGAATTTGCCGATTCCGTTCATCGCCGACCGCACCGTGGCGGCGATGGCGGATTTTGGCGCCGGCGCCAATTTAGAAAACCAGCATTATTTCGGCATTAACTGGCAACGCGACCTGCCGCTGCCGCCCGACTGCGTCGCCGATATTCGCAATATCGTGGCTGGCGACCCCAGCCCGGACGGGCACGGCACGCTGCGCATCGCGCGCGGGATTGAAGTGGGACACATTTTTCAACTCGGCACCAAATACAGCGCAGCCTTGGGCGCGACCGTGTTGGACGAAGACGGCAAAGCGGTGGCGATGGAAATGGGTTGTTATGGCATCGGCGTAACGCGCGTCATCGCGGCCGCCATTGAACAGCACCACGACGACAAAGGAATTATTTGGTCCGACGCCATGGCGCCGTACGACATTGCCATCGTGCCAATCGGTTTGCACCGCTCGGCAAAGGTGAAACAAACCGCGCTCTCGCTGCACGACCAACTACAAACCGCCGGCTTTGATGTGCTGTTGGATGACCGCAACGAACGCCCCGGTGTGATGTTCGCCGACATGGAGTTGCTCGGCATTCCGCATCGCTTAGTGGTGGCGGAACGTTGCCTGCAAAATAAAGCGGTGGAATATCGCCACCGCGCAAGCGGCGCTGAACGCGATATTAAAATGGATGCGGTGGTGGAGGCTTTGCTCGCCTTGAAAAACTCGGCGCAGTCGGCGGCGGCGGAATAGTTTGGCGGTTTGGTAACCGCGTTGGAGGAGGAGATTCCAGATAACAGGAATGAAAGTTTGGAATAAGCATGCGGATTAGGCTTGGGTGGGATTTTGTCATGTGTTCGCGTGGTCAATTTCGTACATTAGTCGTTGCGTTTCGG
>JAHRAW010000124.1 GCA_020027415.1 Gammaproteobacteria bacterium | reverse complement strand
GAAATTAATCTCAATCGCAAAGAGCGGATGCTCACGGTGTCGTTTGACAACGGCGAGGCTTTTGCGATGAGTTGCGAATACCTGCGGGTGCATTCTCCGTCCGCCGAAGTGCAAGGGCATGGTCCCGGACAGGGGGTTTTGCAAATCGGCAAAGAGGCGGTCAATATCCAACAAATTGAACCGGTCGGCAACTACGCGATCAAACCGGTGTTTGACGACGGTCACGAAAGCGGAATTTATTCGTGGGATACGTTGTATACATTAGGCAAAAATCAAGCGCAAAACTGGCGGGATTATCTCGCGCAGTTGCAGCAAACTGGTCATCAACGCAAAGCGGATTCCTAATCGCTAAGCGCCGCAACTCCTAAGCCTTGCGATTCCTAATTCTCGCGCGCGCCAAGCCTCGCGCCGCCGAATCATCCAACCATGCCAACCGCCGCCAACGCCAACGCGCCCGCCGAACGCAACGCCCGCACCACCCATTTTGGGTGTCGCACGGTGGATGAAAACGCCAAAGCCGGGTTGGTCGGCGCGGTGTTTGATTCAGTCGCCGCGCGCTACGATTTGATGAATGATTTGATGTCGTTTGGGGCGCATCGCTGGTGGAAACGATTCGCGGCTTCGCAAAGCGGCTTGCGCCGCGGCGATGCGGTGTTGGATGTCGCCGCCGGCAGCGGTGATATGGCGCGGCATTTTGCGCGCCAAGTGGGGGCCGGCGGGCGCGTGGTGCTAACCGATATCAATGCGACTATGTTAGCCGCCGGCAAACGCAACATGACGGACGCCGGCTGGGTCGGCAATATCGGCTACGCGCTGACCGACGCCGAACAACTTTGTTTCGCTGACGAACTTTTTGATTGCGTATGCATCGCGTTTGGGTTGCGCAATGTCACGCGCCCGGCGGACGCGCTGGCTTCCATGCATCGGGTCACCCGCGCCGGCGGACGCTTGTTATTGTTGGAGTTTTCCAAGCCGATACTCCCGTTGCTGGCAAAGGCGTACGATTTTTATTCACGCAAAGCCATTCCCAAATTAGGCGAACTGGTGGTCGGAGACGCGCGCAGTTATCAATACTTGGTTGAGTCAATTCAACGGCACCCATCGCAACAAGCCATGCACGCCATGCTGAGCCAAGCCGGCTTTGAAGACCTCAAAATACACAACCTGAGCGGCGGCATCGTCGCCTTGCATATTGGCTTTAAATACTGAGTGGCTGCCACCACGAAGAAAATATGCGATGCAAAACTTAGTCACCAATGCCCTGCTCAACGCGCTCAATCGCGTTGCCGCTTCGCTCATCGCGCTGGATCCGGATGGCAAGCGCAATCTGGCGCAGTTGCGCGGCAAAGTGTTTTGCCTGCAAGTTCACGAGCCGCCGCTCACTTTGTATTTACTGCCCACCGAACAAGGGCTTGAATTTCGCCGCGCAGCGGAGGCAACGCCGGATGTTACATTAACCGGCTCGGTGTTCGCGTTTGCGCGGCTGAGTCAAGTCGGGCTGAGCGGCAACGACGCCACCAATTTTTTCGCCGACAGCAAGGTAACCATCCAAGGCGATGCGGAACTCGGGCAAGCGTTGCAAAAAATCTTATCCCAACTGGATTTGGATTGGGAGGAGTTGCTGTCCCGCTATGTCGGCGACCGCGCGGCGCATCAAGTGGGCAATGTGCTACGCGGGCTGAGCGGCTGGGCGACCCACTCCGGCGCGTTGGCGCGCGAGAATGTGGCGGACTATCTCATTGAGGAAAAACGCATGCTACTTGACAAAAACGCGTTGGCGCAATTTGAAAACGCCGTGCATGCGGTGCGCGCCGATATGGACCGATTAACCTTGCGCGCGGAAAGACTTACGCTGGCGATGCAAGCCGACGCCGACCCATCCCGTTAGGCGCGCCGACTGCGGCGACAACTCCCCAATAAAATCTCCACCCGAATCCGTGAGCAAAAATTTCTTCCATCTGCTGCGCATCGCTCGCGTATTGGCAAAGCACAACCTGAGTGAGTTGTTGCACGCTTTGCATTTATTCAGACCGTATGCGTTTCTTTTCACGCTACTGCTGAGCCGCCGCCGCGACGCCAAGCAAAAGAGTGCGCCGCGCGGGCGGCGCTTGCGCGAAGCGTTGGAAGAACTGGGTCCGGTGTTCGTCAAATTCGGGCAAGTTCTCTCCACCCGCCCGGATTTGTTGCCGGCCGACATTGCCACCGAGTTAATTCGTTTGCAGGATGCGGTGCCGCCGTTCCCGGCCGCCGAGGCGCGCGCCATCATTGAGCAAGCGTACGGCGATTCGTTGGCGCGTCATTTCAAATCGTTTGACGACACGCCCACGGCTTCCGCTTCGGTGGCGCAAGTGCATTACGCGGAACTTTTGGACGGCACCGAAGTGGTGGTGAAAGTGTTGCGCCCGGCGGTGCATAAAATCATTGCGCGCGACTTGGAATTGTTGCACGCATTAGCCGCCCTCGCCGAAAGGTATTGGAGCGAGTCGCGGCGCTTCAAACCTAAGCAAATCGTCGCCAATTACGACCAGACCATTCATCACGAACTGGACTTAATGCGCGAAGCCGCCAACGCCAGCCAGTTGAAAGCCAACTTCGCCGACTCGGATTTGATCCATGTGCCGCAAGTGCATTGGCAGCACACGCGCCGCCATGTCATGGTGATGGAGCGGATTCACGGCATTCCCATCCGCAACCTCGCGCAACTCAAAGCGGCTAACTTGGATCTTAAAAAACTCGCCCACGACGGCGTTGAGATATTTTTCACGCAGGCGTTTCGGCATGGTTTTTTTCACGCCGACATGCACCCGGGCAATCTGTTCGTTGATGAGAAGGGCTGCATTGTTGCCGTTGATTTCGGCATCATGGGCAGATTGAAACCGCGCGAGCGGCGCTTTTTAGCGGAAATTCTGC
>JAHRAW010000096.1 GCA_020027415.1 Gammaproteobacteria bacterium | reverse complement strand
TAACAAAGTGGCGCCGCATAAACGCGGGATTGGCATGGTGTTCCAAAACTATGCGCTGTTTCCCCATATGACCGTCGCCGAAAACCTCGCCTTTCCGCTGGAAGTTCGCAGTATGGGCAAAAGCGAGCGCGAAGCAAAAGTGAAGCGGGCGTTGGAAATGGTTCAATTGCAAGCCTTTGGCGACCGCCGCCCCTCCCAGTTGTCCGGCGGACAGCAGCAGCGAGTAGCGGTGGCGCGGTCGTTAGTTTTTGATCCGGATTTGGTGTTGATGGACGAACCACTCGGCGCGCTGGACAAAAACTTGCGCGAACAAATGCAGTATGAAATCAAGCATATTCACGAGAATCTCGGCTTGACCGTGGTTTATGTGACGCACGACCAAAGCGAAGCCCTGACCATGTCAAACCGCATCGCGGTGTTTGACGACGGCATCATTCAGCAGTGCGCGCCGCCCGAAGTGTTGTATGAAAAACCGGACAATGCGTTCTGCGCCAACTTCATCGGCGAGAACAACCGCTTGCTCGGCAGAGTGGTGAGCGATTTGGGCGACAGCGTGAAAGTCGCGGTGGACGGCATCGATGCGGTGGTGGTGGCGAACAAAATCAATGTCGCGGGTGATGGCTCGCGAACCACCTTGTCGTTGCGCCCGGAGCGCGTGGTGGTAAGCCCGGAGGAAGGCTCGTTGCCCAATATATTTTCCGCCAAAGCCGAGGAGTTGATTTATCTCGGCGACCATATCCGCACCCGCTTCACGGTGTGCGGGCATGACGATTTTATTGTCAAAATCCCCAATTCCGCCGTGCACGCCCACCTTAAACAAGGAGATACGGTGAAAATCGGCTGGAATGTGGAAGACTGCCGCGCGTTGGATGCGTTGGACTGAGCGCAAGTTGCGGCGCCAGATTAATACTGGTCAGCGGTGGCGCGCCTGTTGACGGGCATCGGGTGGCATGGTATTTTTGACAACCGATTTTTTTCGTTGTTGTTTTTTTCGCTAAATTGCTTTACTGTTTCACCATCTACAACCAACCAGAGGAGTTTTAGAATGAAAATATCGAAAACCGTACACCAAACCACGTTAGCAGCAGTGGTCGCCTCCGCGGTCGCTTTCACCGCCACCGCGCAAGCGGCTGAGCTGGTTATCGTGTCGTGGGGCGGGGCGTATACCGCCAGCCAGCAAAATGCGTACCACGCGCCGTATATGGCGAACAATCCCGATGTCACCATCATCAACGATGATTCTTCGGCGGAAGCGGTCGCTAAACTGCGGGCGATGAACGAAGCCGGCAATGTGACCTGGGCGTTGGTGGATGTGGTCGCCGCGGATTCTATCCGGCTGTGTGATGAAGGCTTGGTGGAAGAAATTGACCACGACAAACAATTGGCGCCGGCCTCGGACGGCACGCCTGCGTCCGAGGATTTCGGCGATTTAATTGTCTCGCCGTGCTTCATTCCGCAGATCGTGTATTCCACCACGTTTGGCTATCGTACCGACTTGCTGAAAAGGAAGCCGAAAACCATCAAAGATGTGTTTGACTTGAAACGCTTCCCCGGCAAACGCGCGTTGCAGAAAGCCCCGGTCTACAACTTGGAATGGGCTTTGCTCGCCGATGGCGTGCCGCTGGACAAAGTGTATGAGACGCTCGACACTGACGCTGGCGTTGATCGGGCGTTCGCCAAACTGGACACCATCAAAGATTCAGTGGTGTGGTGGGAGAAAGGTTCGCAACCCACGCAACTGCTGGCGGATGGCGAAGTAGTCATGGGCTCAGCGTACAACGGTCGCTTGTTTTCTGCGATTGAAGAAGAAAAGCAACCGATTGGCATGATGTGGGATTATCAAGCCTATGATTTAGACGGGTGGGTGGTGCCGACAGGCGGTCCGCATCGCGCCGAAATAGGCAAATACCTGCGCTTCGCCACCGACACGCAACGGCTTGCCGACCAAGCGAAATATATTTCCTATGGTCCGGCGCGCGTTTCTTCCGCGCCGCTGGTGGGCAAGCACGCTGAGTTGGGCATTGACATGGCGCCGCACATGCCGACCAATCCGGTCAACGCAAAGCACACGCTGTTAACCGACTTTGTGTTCTGGGCGGACAACCGAGACGACCTGAGCGAACGTTTCAGCGCTTGGCTGGCTCAGTAGTCACAACATGTTTCTTGCCCCCGGTTCGCCGGGGGCAAGAATACATTGCACGCTACATTTTGTGATGGTTTCATGGGACGAAAATTGCTCCGTGAAGGCGACAACCTGCTTGGAGTGCTGTTGGTGGCTGCCGGCATTGCGGCTCTGTTGCTTGAGGCAAAGCCAACTTTTCAGTCCATCGTCATCATTTCTTTTGGGACATTTTGCTATTTAGCCAGTGCTTTTCAAACCCGCAAACTCAAACCTAAACCGAGAGGGTGATTTTAATGGAAGTTATCATCGCGGTATTTCTGGTTACTGTAAGCGTATGCGGCGCGATTTTTTTCGCCGAATGGTGGAACGACAAACACGGCTTTGATAAACGCGGCAATCCGCAAAAATTCGCGTATCATCATCGCAAACGTGCCGCCGACTCTATTGGATGAATGACTGAGTAAAATTTTGTTTATTATTTTTCCATCCTCACCAAACCCTAATACATTATCGTGCAATCCGCATCCATCGTTACCGCCGACGGCGTCCCGCTAAAAATCAGTTTAGCGCGCGCGCAACGACGCGGCAAACTAAAAGCCGTGGGCTTGGTGTTGCCGTTGTTCCTGTTTATCCTGATCACATTCTTTA
>JAHRAW010000091.1 GCA_020027415.1 Gammaproteobacteria bacterium | reverse complement strand
GGCGTTTTTACAATCCATGTTCCCGCAAATGATTTCACAAGTAACCTTGCGATCTCGCAAATAAAAATAATTCGCCATGCCAACCGCACCAGCCGACAACAGCCTCAGCGCGGAGCAACTGCGCGATATCACCGCTCACACCTTGCAGCACTATGATGCGCATGCGCATGATTTTTGCGCCGCCACCGCGCAGCACAATGTCACCCAAAATATCACCGCGCTGTTGGCTGAAATTCAAAGCCCGCCACCGTATCGTATCCTTGATTTCGGCTGCGGTCCAGGACGGGATTTGTTGCAGTTTGCGGCCTTGGGGCATGAGCCGGTCGGCTTGGACGGCTGCGCGGCGTTTGTGGAAATGGCGCGCCAGAATTGCGGCTGCGAAGTATTGCAACAAAATTTTTTAACGCTGCGCTTGCCGCGCGCGCATTTCCATGGCGTGTTCGCCAATGCATCGTTGTTTCATGTGCCGCAGCAACAACTTCCGCAGGTGTTAGGCGCGCTGCAACAAACGTTGGTCGCTGACGGCGTGTTGTTTGCGTCCAATCCGCGCGGCGACAATCAGCAAGGCTGGCACGGCGAACGCTACGGCTGTTTTTACGATTTACCGCGCTGGCGCGCGTATGTTACGGCGGCGGGCTTCACCGAGTTACGACACTATTATCGCCCGACCGGCAAACCGCGCGCGCAACAACCATGGTTGGCGACGCTGTGGCGCAAGAGTCGCGAATGAGAAATCGCTGCTTGGCGTATCGGCGTATCGGCATGCCGCCGAGCGGCGGTTATTTTTTTATATCGTTTTGTGCATTTACTTCTTATGCAGTTCGCACAGCGATTCCCAAAAGCGTTCATACTGCATAACGGATTCATGCTTGGCGCGCCAATGCGCATCCACGCCATCCCAACCGTTGCCGGTAAATTCATGCCGACAAAGCGGACAGATGCGCGGGCGCTGTGCGGATATTTCGTGCCGACAGCATAAACATGGTTGATACTGCGCGCGCAATTCGCGCTTGAGAACTTTGCCGGCGACATTGCGGGGGAACTCCGCCACCACCCACGCATCTTTAATGCGCTGGAATTTGGCGTCCACGCGCTGATTCACCCAGGCGATTAACTCGGCGGCGTTCACTTCGCGCTTGCACCGCACCGCCGCCACCGCCGCCTCGCCCCATTTCTGATCGGCCACCCCGAACACCGCCGCCTCGCTCACTTGGGGATGTTGCACCACCACTTCCTCAATGTCCTTGGGATAAACATTGACGCCGCCGCTGACCATCATATCTTTCTTGCGATCCACCAGAAAAACAAACCCGTCTTCATCCATATAACCGAGGTCGCCGGAGTGCAGCCAATTGTTGCGCATGGCTTGCGCGGTCCATTCCGCTTGCTGATAATACCCCGGCATGAGCAATGGTCCGCGCCCGCAAATTTCTCCGATGTCGCCGCGCGCGCATGCATGGTCGTTTTCATCCATGATGCAGACTTCGGTGAAGGCGGCCGGCGCGCCGACCGAATCCGCTTTTCGCACTGCATCATTTTTATCCAGAATGGTCATGAAGCCTTCGGTGACGCCGTATAGTTCGTAAAACCGATTCGGTAGCAACCGGTTGATTTGCTGTTTATAAGCGCGGTGCAACGGCGCGCCGAGACTGCCGAACATCTCCAACGAAGCCAACTTGGACGGCGCAAACTGCGGACTGTTGAGCAGCGCGATAATCTGCGTCGGCACCAATATGATGTGCGTGACTCGTTGCTCGGCGATTTCCTCCAGCACGCGCTCAGCGCAGAAACTTTGGTGCAGGATATAGCGGCAACCGAGATACATCCATGGCATCAAACCAAGCATGGCGCCGTTAAACACCAGCGCGCCGGCGTGCAGCACCACGCTTTCCGGAGTCATGCGCCAAGCATTGGCAAACAAAGTGCAATACATCGCGCGAATGTAGTGACTATGCACGATTCCTTTCGGCGCGCCGGTGGTGCCGCTGGAATACATGATGTTGTACGGGTCGTCACCGTTAATGTCCACTGCCAACTCGGCGGTGGAGGCGTTTGCAGTAAATTGCGCATACGTTTGAAAACCATGCGGGGCGCGCCGACAACCGCTCACGATGAACCGATTGCGCGCAATCCGCGTTAACGCATCGCGCATGGAATCGAGCGCCGCCACATGGCTGTGGTGCGCGATGACCAATTCACTGTCGGAATCGCGCAACAAAGTTTCCAAACCGCCGCGGCGCAGCAACGTGCTGCACGGCACAATCACCATGCCGCTGACCGCCGCCGCCCAGTAAGCGGTCATTAACTCCAAGCAGTTGGGCAACACGGTGGCAACCTTGTCGCCTTTGCGCAAGCCGCATTGTAACCACGCGTTCGCCAAACGCTTGACTTCCAAGTGCAATTCTCCGAACGTGTATTCGCGTCCGTCAAACACCAGCGCAACTTGCTCGCAGCGATAGCGGGCGTGATGGGCGAGCAACTTTGCAAGGGTCGGGGTCATGGCGTGGTAGAATGCGCGGGGGGGTTTGTCGGCTTGCAACTGTAACAAAAAATTAGGCGATGGCGGAAACGCTGCCGCCGGATTTTGCCTCGTCATATTTTCCTCGTCATATTCGCCTCGTCATATTCGCCTCGTCATAAAACAGCGCGGGGCGTCTCGTCGCACGCAAAAACAACCGCGGCGACGACCATTCTGCCATAATCGCGTCCTTGTCATGCCGCAGCCAATATCCAAATCATGCTTCAACGCAACCAAACCCGCACGGTAAAAATCGGCTCGGTCACGATTGGCCACGGGCATCCCATCGCCGTGCAGAGCATGTGCGCAACAAAGACCACCGATGTGCCCGCCACCTTGCAACAACTGCGTTCGCTGCAACAAGCCGGCGCCGACATCATTCGTATCGCCGCCGACCATAAAAAAGATGCGGCGGCAATCGTCGCGTTGCGACAACAATCGGATGCCACCCTGAGCGTGGATTTGCAAGAGAACTACCGACTGGCGGAAACGTTGGCGCCGCATGTGGACAAAATTCGCTATAACCCCGGGCATTTATACCACCATGAACGGAACAAACCGTGGCGAGAGAAAGTTGCATATTTGGCGGACCTCGCGGCGCGGCATGATTGCGCGTTGCGCGTCGGCGTCAACGCCGGCTCGGTGGATCCGGACAAACTTGCGGCGGCGCGCGGCGGCGACTCAGCCGCGCGTGATTCGGTTCTGCCGATGGTGGAAAGCGCGCTGGAGCACAGCGAATGGCTTGATCAGTTGGGCTTTACCCGATACTGCGTGTCGCTCAAAGATTCCGCGCCGCGCAAGGTCATTGACGCGAACCGCATGTTTGCCGCGGCGCGTCCGGACATCCCGTTGCACTTGGGGGTTACCGAAGCCGGCATGCCGCCGTCGGGCATTGAAAAAACCAGCATCGCCTTTGAGCAATTAATCGGCTATGGAATCGGCGACACGGTTCGCGTTTCTCTAACTCTGCCACACGCGCAAAAGCATTTGGAAATTAGCGCCGGGCAAAAGATGTTGGCGGATATCGCCGCCGGGCGCGTGCGCACGGTGGTGCATTTCAAAGAAAATCAGTTAAACTTAATCAGTTGCCCGAGTTGTTCGCGGGTGGAAAATGAAGCGTTTATTGAACTGGCGCAACAGGTCAAGGAGCGCACCCAATATGCGCAGCAACACGCAATCACCATCGCGGTGATGGGATGCCGCGTGAACGGTCCCGGCGAAACCGATGACGCCGACCTGGGGCTGTGGTGCGGCCCCAACTATGTCAACCTAAAAAAGCGCGGCAAGAAGTTGGGCGCTTTCAAATACGAACAGATTCTTGAGCGGTTGGATGAAGAGTTGGCTTCGCTAATCAACGCCCCGACAACCTGAACAATCTCATGCGCACATGGCACACCAGTGTTTGTCCGCACGACTGCCCTTCGGCGTGCGCGCTGGAAGTTGAAAAACTGACGCCGACAACAATCGGCAGGGTGCGCGGCGTAAAACAGCAACCCTATACCGACGGCGTGATTTGCGCCAAGGTGGCGCGCTATGCGGAACGGGTGCATCACCCGGCGCGGCTGACGCATCCGCTGCGGCGCACTTCCGCCAAAGCCGACCCGGCGACTTTCGCGCCCATTGAGTGGGCGCAAGCGCTTGACTGGGTGAGCGAAAAATTCAGCGCCGCGGCCGACCAGTTCGGCGCCGAAGCGGTGTGGCCCTACTACTACGGCGGCACCATGGGGCTGGTGCAACGGGATGGGATTATTCGCCTGAGCAACGCGATGGGCTATTCCGGTTTGAGCAAAACCATCTGCACACAAATCGCCTACGACGGCTGGAACGCCGGGCACGGCGCGCTACTCGGCGCCGATGGTCGCGAAATGGCGCACAGCGATTTGATCGTGATTTGGGGTTGCAACGCCGCCGCCACGCAAATTAATGTGATGCACCATGTGCGCAAAGCGCGCCGCCGCGGCGCAAAATTGGTGGTCATTGACCCGTACCAAACCGCCACCGCCAAAATCGCCGACCTGCATCTGGCGCCGCGCCCGGGAACCGATGGCGCGCTTGCTTGCGCGGTCATGCATGTGCTGTTCAAGCACGTCTACGCCGACCGCGACTACCTCGCCAAATACAGCCGCGACGCCGACCGTCTGGAATCACACCTGCGCACCCGCAGCCCAGCATGGGCGGCGCAGATCACCGGTCTTGAGGCTCGCCAAATTACGCAGTTCGCGCACTTATACGGCGGCGCCAAAAAAAGTTACATCCGCTTAGGAATTGGTTTTTCACGATGCCGAAACGGCGCGGTCAACATTCACGCGGTTTCCTGCCTGCCGGTGGTGAGCGGCGCTTGGCAACACCTCGGCGGCGGCGCGCTGCTCGCCACTTCCGACTCGTTTCATGTGGATGAACAATTGATTCAAGGATCGGAGGTGAAAAAACCGCGCGCGCGCAGTTTGGATATGTCGTTAATTGGTCCGATTTTGTGCGGCGACCCAAGCGCGTTACAAAACGGTCCCCCGGTCACCGCCATGCTGATTCAAAACACCAACCCGATGTTGGTGGCGCCGGAGCTCGCGGCCGTCAAGCGCGGCTTGGAGCGCGAGGATTTATTCGTTTGCGTGCATGAACAGTTTTTGACGGAAACCGCCATGCTTGCCGATTTGATTCTGCCGGCGACCATGTTCGTGGAACACAGCGATTTGTATCGCAGTTATGGGCATACCTTTTTACAAGTCGGCGAAAAAATGATCGCGCCGCCGCGCCAGTGCCGCTCCAATCATGAAGTCATCAGCGCGTTGGGCAAACGCTTAGGCGCCGAGCACCTTGGCTTTGCGCTCAGCGAACTGGAACTGGTGGATCAAACACTGGAACGTTCGGCTTATCCGCCCCGAGAATCATTTACCAACCGACACTTTCTGGACTGCGCGCCGTCGTTTGAACGCGCACATTTTCTGGACGGGTTTCACTGGGCGGATAAAAAGTTTCGCTTCGCCCCGCAGTGGTCGGAGCTGGGTCCCTATGCGCACGGCATGCCCGAGCTGCCCGACCATTGGGATGTCATTGACAACCCCTCGCGCGCGCATCCGTTGCGGTTGGTGGCGGCGCCGGCGCGCGGCTATCTCAACAGCACCTTCAATCAATCTCCCTCGTCCATCCAATATCAGAAACAACCGCAACTGAAAATTAACCCCGCCACCGCGAAAAAATTCGGCGTTAACGACGGGCAAAAAGTCAAAGTCGGCAATCAACGCGGCAGCGTCACGGTCACCGCCAAATATCTGGCAAACACGCAAGTGGATACTGTGGTGGTGGAAGGCATCTGGCCCGCGGCCGCTTTCCCGGAAGGCATCGGCATCAATTTATTAATCAGCGCGGCCCCAACCGCCCCCAACGGCGGCGCCGCGTTCCACGACACTGCGGTATGGATAAAAGCGGTTGAGTGATCTGATTGATCTGAGTGACTTGCGCCGCCGCAACCAACGCAACCCGGCTCAACCGCTTAATTTATGCCGCAAGCGTTGCCCGTTGCGCGATGATTTTGCGGGCGCTTTTTCCAATCTGGCGGTTTCATATTGAAAGTTAAGATTGTCGCCGCCGATTAGATTGGTTAACTCATCCAACAACGGCTGGGTCGGATGAACCATCCAATCGCCGCCTAATTTTAAGGTTCCGGTTTCGCCGCTGGTGCGCCGATAATGCACCGCAACCTTAACCGGTCCGCCGCGGTTGTCGGCGAGGATGCGGCGAATGTTTTGCATGCAATCGCCGTTCAAGCGCTCCTCCAACAGAGTCAGCCGCAGTCGCCGCAGGCAAGCCTTGCGGAAGGTGTCAATGTCGGCGACGCTCTCTGCGCGCATCTGCACGCCGCCGGTGAAATCATCGGCGTCAAATTCGCCATGCACAACTAACACATTGCCCTTTTGCAGCATCGCCCGGTAGAGTTTGAACTGCTCCGCATACAGAATGACTTCCACGCGTTCGGTGGCGTTTTCCAAAAAAACAAAACCCATTTTTCCGCGCCGCGTGTTGATCGCCCGCAGCGACATGACCAGGCCGGCGAAGGCGCCGACTTTCGGTCGGCGCAAATCCAGGCCGCCGACATTCTGCTGCGCCACCTCCGCCAACTCGGCTTGGTAGCGGGTGTAGGGATGACCGCTTAAATAAAGCCCCAAGGTTTCTTTCTCGGCGCTCAGTATTTGTTGCTCGTTCCATGGCGTGACTCGCTGACTGGCGGGTTGCACCCGAGAGGCTTCCACCTTGCCGAACATCTCGCGCTGCCCGGCCTGCCGACTGGTTTGTTGCTGTTCAGCGGCCTGCGCGGCTTTGCCGATATCCGCCATCAACGCCGCGCGGTGCACGCCGAGAACGTCCATCGCGCCGCTTTTAATCAGCGCCTCCAACACCCGCTTGCTGAAAGTGCGCGCCTCCAAGCGCGCGCAGAAATCAAACAAGTCTTTAAATAGACCGTTGCGCTCGCGTTCGTTTTCAATGCCGTCGCTGACGGTCTTGCCCACGCCTTTCACCGCGCTCATCCCGTACAGAATGGTGCGCTCATCCAGCGAGCGGAAGCCGTGTCCGCAGGTGTTGATGTTGGGCGGCAACACTTTCAGTTTCATTTCGTTGCAGTCCGCCAACAGCAACACCACTTTGTCGGTGTTTTGCAATTCGGCGGACAGCGTCGCCGCCATGTAGGCGGCTGGGTGATGGGCTTTCAACCACGCGGTGTGGTAGGCGATCAACGCATAGGCGACCGAATGCGATTTGTTGAATCCATAGCCGGCGAATTTTTCCATGAGATCAAAGATCTGCGTGGCGACATGAGGCTTGACGCCGCGTTTGACCGCGCCGTTTTTGAAGACGGCGCGTTGCTCCGCCATTTCTTTGGCTTTCTTCTTGCCCATCGCCGCGCGCAATAAATCGGAGTCGCCGAAGGTGTAGCCGGCGAGCACTTGCGCAATTTGCATCACCTGTTCTTGATACAGAATCACCCCATAAGTCGGTTCAAGAATCGGCGCGATGTCGGCATGCGGATAGGTGATTCGCTCCCGCCCGTGCTTGCGCTTGATGAAATCATCCACCATGCCGGATTGCAACGGGCCGGGGCGATACAACGCCACCAACGCCACCAAATCATCAAACTTATCCGGTTGCAGACGCATGATTAATTCTTTGATGCCGCGTGATTCAAGTTGAAAGATCGCAGTCGTGCGACCGTTGCAAATCAACTCAAAAGTATCGCGGTCGTCAAGCGGCGTCGCCTCCATATCCAACAACGGCTTGTGCTCGCGGCGATGCTGCCGATTGATCATCTTGACCGCCAATTGGATGATGGTCAGCGTGCGCAGCCCAAGAAAATCAAACTTCACCAAGCCAATCGCTTCCAGATCATCCTTGTCCAATTGGGTGATCGCTTGACTCAAGCGGGTGTCCGCATACAGCGGCGTGTATTCGGTTAACGCGCGCGGCGCGATGACCACCCCGCCGGCGTGTTTGCCGGCGTTGCGCGCGATGCCCTCCAGTTGCATCGCGTTGTCAATCAACTCTTGTATCTCGCTTTCTTCGCGGTAGCGTTGACTGAGCGGTTCTTCTTGTTTCAGGGCTTTTTGCAAAGTCATGCCAAGTTCAAACGGAATCAGTTTCGCCACTTGATCGACGAAGCCATACGGCATTCCCATCACGCGCCCGACATCCCTGACCACCGCCTTTGCCGCCATGGTGCCGAAGGTGATGATTTGCGCCACATGCGCGCGACCGTAGCGTTCGGCGACATATTCAATTACGCGGTCGCGACCTTCAACGCAAAAATCAATATCAAAATCCGGCAGCGACACGCGTTGCAAGTTGAGGAAACGCTCAAACAGCAAATCGTAGCGCAGCGGATCCAGTTCGGTGATGCCGGTCGCCCACGCGACTAACGAACCGGCGCCGGAACCCCGGCCCGGACCCACTGGAATATCGTTGCTTTTGGACCAGCGTATAAAATCCGCCACGATCAAAAAATATCCCGCAAAACCCATTTTTGCGATGACCTCCAATTCATGTTTGAGGCGCGCGATATAAGGTTCGCCGACCCGCGCGTTGCCGTCCTCCGCATACAATCGCTCAACCCCCAACCGCTTGCATAATCCTTGTTCGGCTTGCCGACCCAAGACCTGTTCCATGGATTCATCGCCGGCATCCGGATACGCCGGCAAGAAGTTTTCATTAAAATTGAGAAACAAATTGCACCGCCGGGCGATTTCCACGGTGTTGTCAATCGCTTCCGGCAGGTCGGCGAACAACTCAGCCATCTCGGTGGCGGTGCGCAGATACTGCTGCGGCGTGAAGCGGCGCGCGCGGCGGTTGTCTTGCAACACCCGCCCATCATTGATGCACACGCGGATTTCGTGCGCATCAAATTCCTGTGCCGCGAGGAACTGAACCCGATTGGTCGCCACCAAACCGACCCCGTGCGCGGCCGCCAATTGACTCGCTTGACGAATGTAATCATGCTCGCCCGGATATCCCACGCGGCTAATTTGAAAATACAATCGGTCGCCGAGCAACTGCTGGTATTTTTCAATGAGCGGCGCGCTAACGCCGGGATTCGCTTGTCGCAACGAATTGGCGAGCGGTCCTTCCCGCTCATCAAACAACACCAACAAGCCGTCGTGCATGGCTTGCAAATCCGACCACGCAACGACCACCTTGCCTTTGCGCGGTCCGCGCAGATAGGCGTTGGTTAGAAACTTGCTCAGGTTGCGATAGCCTGGATAGTTGCAGCACAACACAATCATGCGTTCGGCTTGCTCCGCCATCAGCGGATTTTCCACCCACACATCACAACCAATCAGCGGCTTCACGCCGCCGACTAAACACGCGCGGTAAAATTTAACCGCGCCATGCACATTGGACAAGTCGGTCAAGGCGACCGCCGGCAAGCCGTATTCCACTGAACTCGCAATCAGCGGCTGCAGGCGCACGATGCCATCCGCCAACGAGTATTCCGAATGGACATGAAGATGGACAAACGCAGCGCTCATGGTGCCGGCAAAGTTCCGCTCAGTCGTTTCAAAGGAATAAAAAAAGAAATTTTTTTATCTTAATCGGCTTGCGCAGCAAACCTTTTCACCGGCGCATAACTACGCCGATGGTGAATGCAGATGCCGTGGCGGCGCAACGCTTGGATATGCGCAGCCGTGGGGTATCCCTTGTGTCGTTCAAACCCGTATTGCGGATACGCCACCGCCAGCCGCACCATTTGTCGGTCTCGCTCTTGCTTGGCTAAGATGGACGCCGCGGAGATTTCATCGTGCAGCGCATCGCCGCCGACCACCGCCGTGGCCGGGCATGGCAACCTCGGCAGCGCATTGCCATCCACCAACGCCGTAGCCGGCAACTTGGCAAGCCCGACAATCGCGCGCCGCATCGCGAGCAAGCTCGCTTGCAGAATATTCAGCGCATCAATTTCGGCGACGCTGGCGCTCGCCACCGCCCAGTGCAAAGCCTTGCCCTTGATTTCAATCTCCAGCGCGGCGCGGCGCGGCGCGGACAACTTTTTCGAATCGTCCAGCCCGACGATGCGATGCGCCGGGTCAAGTACGGCGGCGGCGGCAACGACCGGACCCGCCAGCGAGCCGCGACCCGCTTCATCCACCCCGGCGACCAACCGCCGCGCACTCAAACGCCCGCCCCCGAAACGCCGCGTCCGCTCCCGCTCTCCCTGCCCGCCAACTTCAACACCGCGTCGCCGGCGCGGCGATTGGCATCCCGTTTCAGTTGCTTGTGCAGGTCTGCAAACTGCCGCACAAGATGGGCGCGATGCGGCGCATCTTGCAATAACTGAGCCACTTCCCGCGCGATATGTTCGGCCGTGGCGCGCCGCTGAATGAGTTCGGGCACCAGCGGCGCCGGCAACAATTGGTTTGGCATGGAATAATGTTCCACATGCCGCAGCCGCCGCATTAACCAATAACTCAGCGCCGCTAATTTATACACCACGATATGCGGGCGTTGCAGCAGCGCGGCTTCCAGCGCCGCGGTGCCGGACGCCAACACCGCCACATCGCATGCCTCCAACGCCAAGCGGGCGTTGCCCGCTATGGTATGCAGCGGCAGCGCGCTGAGGTCGTCATTAAGTTTGTGAAATTCATCCGCGGTCGCGCGACTGGCAAACGGCAACACAAAGCGCGCCTGCGGATGGTGCGCCAGAATGCGCCGCGCGGCGTCTATGAAAATGCGCCCCAAGCGCTTGATTTCACTGCGCCGACTGCCCGGCAACAACGCGATGAGCAGCCCGTCGCCGAGTTGCAACCGTCGGCGGGCGGGCGCGCGGCGCGGCGTGGAAATTTCATCCGCCAGCGGATGCCCGACGCAGGTCACCGGCACTTGATGCCTGCGATAGTAATTCGCTTCAAACGGAAACAAGGTCAGCATGTGGTCAACCGAACGGCGGATTTTGTGGATGCGATAGCCGCGCCACGCCCACACGGTGGGGCTGACATATTGCACACAAGTGATGTTACGGCGCCTCAGTTTGCGCGCCAACGCGATGTTGAAATCGGGCGCATCAATGCCGACAAAAATATCCGGGCGCGCGGCGGTGAAACGCTTGAACAACGCGCGCTTGATATTGAGGATGCCCGGCAGTTTGGCGAACAAGCCGTCCAAGCCGATGACGCTGATGCGCTCCATATCAAACAGCAGTTCGCACCCGGCTGCCGCCATCTGCGGACCGCCCACCCCGACAAAGCGACTGTCCGGAGCCGTTGCTTTGATGGCTTCAATCAGCCCCGCCCCGAGGCGGTCGCCGGAGGTTTCGCCGGCGACCATCGCAACCCATATGCTACGCCGCTTGTGCATGTGGGTTCAGCGACTCGGCGGCTCAGCAGTTTAACAACTTAGCGGATTAGCAACTCAGCGACTTGGCGCGAATAATGCCGCGCTGGGAACGGCGCAGAAAATCACCTAGCACGGCCAATTCCGAACTGGCGTCGTCCAATCGCTGAATGGCAGTGAGCGCAGTTTGGAGGTCCAGGTTGCTACGATATAGCAACCGATACGCTTTTTTCAGCAACGCAATGCTATGGTCGCTGAAATTTCGCCGCCGCAAGCCCTTGATATTGATGCCAAACGGCGTCGCCAAATGTCCGGCGGCGATAATGTACGGCGGCACATCTTGCAAACAAGCCGAGCCAATTCCGGTAATGCAATGCGCGCCGATATTGCAAAACTGATGCACCAAAGAAAACCCGCCGAGGATGGCGTAATCGCCGACTTCCACATGCCCGGCCAGGCTGGCGCCGTTGGCGAAGAAAATGTGATTGCCGAGCGTGCAATCGTGGGCGATATGCGCGTAGGCCATAATGAAGTTATCGTCGCCGAGACGGGTGACGCCAAGACCATCCGCGGTGCCGCGATTGAGCGTGCAGTATTCGCGAATGGTGTTGCGCGCGCCGATTTGCAACTTGGTCGGCTCGCCCGCGTAGTCCTGGTGCTGGGGCGCTTCGCCGATGGAACAAAACTGGAAAATTCGGCTGTGCGCACCAATCTCGGTGTGGCTGCGAATCACCACATGCGGACCGATCCACGCGTGCGCGCCGATGACCACATCCTTTTCAATGATGGAAAAAGCGCCGACCGCGACCCCGTCGCCGAGTTCGGCCCGCGCATCCACGATGGCGCTGGGGTGGATGGCGGGATGCGTATCTGTGGGTGGATGGTTCATTGAATCAACGCCTGACAAGCGGGAACTCCAGCCGACTCAACTTAATCCGACTTGCCATTGTTGCCATTTTGTTCAGGTGATTGAAGGATGCTATTTTGCATGCTTGCTTACTGCATTTTCTGCGACTGCATATTCCGTCATGGGGATGCCGCGCGGGCGCCGCATTTAAGTCGGCGGTTAAATTTCGCGGTAGGTGAATAAGATATCCGCGCTGGCTGCCAACTTGCCGTCCACCGAGGCGGCGCCGGAGTATTTCCACATGCGACTTTTATAGTGCGTTTGCGAAACTTCAATTAGCATCTGGTCGCCTGGTTCCACCGGGCGTTTGAAACGCGCTTTGTCTATGCCGGCGAATAAAAAGATGATGTTTTCACCGGGCGGTTCGTCCAACCCGCGACTGGCTAAGATGGCCGAGGCCTGGGCGATGGCTTCCAGAATTAACACCCCGGGAAACACCGGGCGCGCCGGAAAATGCCCTTGAAAGAAAGGCTCATTCACCGAAACATTCTTAATCGCTTTCAACTTGACATGCGTTTCGTATTCCAACACGCGGTCAATTAGCAGAAACGGGTAGCGGTGCGGCAGAATGTCGCGCAACTGATGAATATCCAAGCGGTTTGTTTGCGTCATTTTCGGTCTCCGAGTGCGGCGCCGCGGTCGTAACGATGCTGGTTTGCGAAGGTTTGTATCTGCTTCGCCAACCGCTCCAGACGATGCAGGTTTGCCACCGTTTTCCGCCACTGGGCGGCTGGCCGCGCCGGAATCATGGAGGAATAAACCCCCGCTTGCGGGATGGATTTGGCGATAAAACTGTTGGCGTTGACATGCACATCATCGGCGATTTCCAAGTGTCCGAGTATCGCCGCGCGTCCGCCCAGGCGGCAACGTTTGCCGATGACCGCGCTACCGGCAATCGCCACGCAGCCGGCCATGATGGTATGGTCGCCTACTTGCACGTTATGCGCGATTTGGATGTGGTTATCCAGTTTGACGCCGTCGCCAAGCACGGTGTTATCCAGCGCGCCGCGCGCAATGGTGGTATTGGCGCCGATATCCACATCGTCGCCAATAATCACTCCGCCGAGTTGCTCAATGCGCACCCATTCGCCGTGGTTTTCAGCATAGCCGAACCCGTTGCAACCAACCACTGCTCCTTCCGCCAGATTGCAACGCGCGCCGATTCGGCTACGCGCGTGGATGCGTACGCCGGGGGCAAGCGCGGTGTCTCGCCCCAACACGCAGCCATCGCCGACCGAGGCATGGCTGCCGATGACGACGCCTTGCGCAATCGTGCAATGCGCGCCGATGACGCTGTATGCGCCGATGACCGCATCCGCATGGATGGAGGCGGAAGCTGCGATCAGCGCGCGTGGATGGATTTTGTCGGGCGCGTGGTTTGCCGACCGTGCGAACAACACGCTGGCGCGCGCATACGCCAGATACGGGTTGTGCACGATGATTTTGTGCCGGTCAAACAACTCGGCATGTTGGCGTTGCAACAACACCGCGCCGGCGGCGGTGTTTTGTAGTTGGGTGGCGGGCGCGCCGCCGACATAAAACGCCAGCGAATTGCCGGCGGCGGTTTCCAAACTGCTGAGAGTGCTTACTTCAAACGCGCCATCGCCGTGCACTTGCCCGTCGGTCACTTTGGCAATCAAGCGCAGGTTTGCCATCACGGCGACTGGCGGCGTAACCGGTTGCGGTTGCGGTTGCGGTTGCCATCACGGCAGGCGCAACCACCGCCGGCAGCCGCACAACCCATCGCTTGCCGATACCCATACCAACACAAATGCGAGTTCGCCATGGTTGGGTTATTTTGCGTGCCGCTGCTTTAGTTCCGCCAACACTTGCTTGGTTAAATCAACTTGCGGGCTGGCATACACCACTTGCTGCAACACCATATCCAATTTTTCTCGCTTGGCGACCGCAATGACCGCTTCGGTGATGATTTTCTCCAACTTGCCCAATTCTTCATTGCGCCGCAGCCGGAAGTCTTCATTGAATTCGCGCTCATCGCGCCTTAATTTGCGTTCTCGTTCGCGCAGTTCGCGGGCTTTGCTTTCAACCTGCTCGGGCGTCATCGCCACGCCGTTTTTCTTCAGTTTCTCCTCCTGCGCCTGAAACGACTTGAACTCGCCCTGCAACGCCTTCTTGCGTTTGGCGAATTCTTTTTCTACCTTTTTAATTCCCTCTGTCCCTTGCGGCGCTTGCTCAATCAAGCGCAACGCATCCACATAGCCCAAGCCGGCGGCATGCAACGGATACGCCAAGCCGCTTGCCAAAAGTAATATCAAGGCCGCCGCGGTCGGCGCAAAAAAGATTTTTGAGAATGAGAATTGTATGGACATGGCGTTAGATATAGTGAAGTGGATGGGTTGCAAGCGCAGTTGAATTAGCGAAACAATTAGCGAAACACCGAGCCAACGCTGATTTGGAATTTCTCGGTTTCATCATGGTCTTCTTCATTCAGCGGCTCGGCATAACTCATGGAAAATGGACCGATTGGGGAGAACCAGTTGAACACAAAACCAACCGAATAACGCAAGCCGCCGCCAAATGATTCGTCAAAGGTTTCGCGATTCCTTATTTCGGTTATGGCTCGTGTTTGGGTGGCGTCAAAGGTGTAGCCGTCGCCATACACCATGCCGCCGTCCATGAACAAACTCAGCCGCTTGTCCTTGCCGCCCTCGCCGCCAAACGGCGGAAATAATAATTCCAGATTCACCAACAAGCGGCTATCACCGCCGATTGTATCCTGGCCGACTTGACCGCAACCCGTCAACGCCGTCTGCACAGCCATCGCCGGCGTAGCAGGTAAATTTGCCGCAGCCCGGACAATGTTCGGCGTGCAACCCGCGCCCGCATAGCCTTGACTGAGCGGACCTAACGACCTGCCTTCATAGCCGCGCACGGAATTGGATCCGCCGGCGAAATATCGACGGAAGAACGGCAAGCCGATGTCGCTGGAATCGCCGTAGCCGTCGCCGTAGCCGATGCCCAAGCCGAATTTGGCGGCCAGCCCAGCCGCCAGCGGCGCGTAATAGGCGCCTTGCAAATTTACTTTGTAGTATTCAAACTCGCTGCCCGGCGCGCTAATCTCCACCGACGCCGAACCGCTGGCGCCGCTGGTGGGGAAGAAGAAATCGTCACGCGTATCGCGCGACAACCCCATACTAACCAACAGATTGGCGCCGTCCGATTTATCCACCCCGCCATCGGCTTTGGGCGCCGTGACCTGCCTGAATTCCACCGGCGTATTGGCGGTCGTATCCAGTTTGGCTTGCTCCAAAGAGAAGCCTAAATTCAGCGAGTTGGTTTCGGCGATGGGGATTTTATAGTTGAGCCCGGCGGCGGTGGTGTTGACTATATATTCCGCGGTCTGCACTTCTTCGGTGTTAACGCGACGCCGGGAAAAGGATATGCCGCGACTCACGCCTTGCGGGGTATGATACGGATTCACATAAGTCACGCTGCCGGTGCGGGCGACATCGGAGGTGTTCAGGGCAACATCCAGTTCGCGCCCGGTGCCGAATAAGTTGCGCTGGGAAAAAGACGCGCTGAGCAACGCGCCATCGGAATCGGAATAACCCAGCGAAAAAGCAATCGCCCCGGTGTTGCGTTCCTTGACCACGACTTTCATATCCACTTGGTCGGTGGTGCCGGGCACCGCCGGCGTTTCAATGGTCACATCCTCAAAATACCCCAGCCGCCGCAGGCGACTGTTGGAACGACTAACCGCGCCGGACGAATACCACGCGCCTTCAAACTGCCGCAACTCACGGCGAATGACTTGGTCGCGGGTGTATACATTGCCGGTGATTTCAACATTGCGCACATACACCCGCTGCTTCGGTTCAATCGCAAACACGGTGTTTACCACTCCGGCGTCGCGGTCCGTTTCATAAACCGGTCGCACCTCAACAAAAGCATACCCCGAATCGGCGTACTGATTGATGATGGCGACGCGGCTGGCGTTGACCGTTTTGCGCGAGAAGATCTCGCCCGGCTGGATGGTGAGCAAACTTTCCAAATCGCCCACTTCGGTTTCGGCGGCGACTTCAAAAGCGCTGTCGCCGAACACATATTGCGCGCCTTCTTGCAGACTGATGCTGATGAAAATATTCTGCTTGTTGGGGCTGATATCCACATTGCTGGCGACGATTTTGAAATCGTGGAAGCCGCGATCCAAATAGTAACTGCGGATTGCTTCAATATCCGCTTCTAATTTTTGCTTGGAATACTGGTTGCGCTTAGAAAGAAGCCGCCACCCTCGTTTATCGCGCAACGACATTTGCTGGATGAGTTTTTTCGCCGGAATCGCGTTGGCGCCGATGATATTGACT
>JAHRAW010000083.1 GCA_020027415.1 Gammaproteobacteria bacterium | reverse complement strand
GATGAGCGGCATGAATTAATTTTCCCAACTGCACCGCGTTACTTAATTTCGCCGCTCATTACCTGAACAACCTGATGACCTTTAAGAGGGGACGCAAAAATGGCAAACGATTTATTTATTAAAGTGGGCATCGCCTACGTGGGTGCGTTGGCAATTCTGACGCTGATTATAACCGTATTGAGTTAACCGGAAGCCGACCATGAGCAATAATTTAGCGGGCGGCGGCAACATCTTGCATGTTCCGTTTCGCCCAACTCTGTTGTCACGGATTTTGCTTGCCGTGAAAAACTGGAGAACCCGCCGCTTGGCGGCGCGCGAATTGAGAGCCTTGCCGGATGCCCTGTTGCGCGACATTGGCATTGAGCGGTATCAGATTGAGGAAGTGGTCAAGGGCGGCGGCGCGCAAGTCGCCACCCTGCCAACCACCCTCTATGGAGCCAAACCGGTAGCAGCGGTAAAAACTGCGGTTAAAAAAGCCGCTTAAAACAGCTTCATTTCAGTTTCATTCCTCGTTGGTGGGTGTTGGGCGGTCGTCAGACCGCCCTTTTTTTCGTCGCCCGCGCCCGCTGCGTCGCGCCAACAAGCAACCCGTGCGCCGCCGGTGGCGCATCACAAAATCCAATTGCGTTGCGTGCGCGATACCGTTATGCTCCCGCTGGGGAGTCGGTTAGACAGTTGCTTGTTCGCACGGTTGCATGCCGTGCGACCGAGAGGAAAGTCCGGGCTCCATTGAGCCAAGGCGCCAGGTAACTCCTGGGCGGCGTGAGCCGACGGCAAGTGCCACAGAAAATATACCGCCCGAGCAATCGGGTAAGGGTGAAATGGTGCGGTAAGAGCGCACCGCGCCACTGGCAACAGGGGCGGCATGGCAAACCCCCGCCTGGAGCAAGACCGAATAGAGATCCGTATGACGCGGCTCACGTGAGGATCCGGGTAGGTTGCTACAGGCCTTTGGTGACAAAGGTCGCAGATGAATAACTGTCCTCGACAGAACCCGGCTTAACGACCGGCTCCCCCTCTTTTTCAATTGGTACTTTTCCAGCGCCTACTCTGCATTGACAATACGCTGCGATTGTCGCACTTGTTTCAATTGTCATAATTGTCGCCCGCACCCACTCAAGCCAACCGCATGCCCGACACCATGACCGCGCCGCCTGCGGCGACGATGCCGACGCCTTTGCAAAGCGCCCTGCGCCCCCGCAGCAAGTGATGAAACTGGCGCGGTTGGGGAGTTTTCATCAAACCCGATTGAGTTTTATGCGCGCCCTGTTGCGCAACCTGAAACAACATCACTGGCAATTCGCGCGCGTGCGTTGGCAGGTGGACGCGCGCGGCACCGGGCTGGCGTTGTATCGCGCCAGCGGACCGCAACATCACTATACATTGGTGTGCTTCGCGCACGATTTGCCGTCCGCAGAACGCTCCGAGCGCGTGCTTGCGCAAGCCTGGGACGCCACCTTCGCGTTATACGACGGCACCCGGGATGAACAAGAACTCGCGCGGCTGGCTGAAAATGTGCCGCAGCAAGAAGCCGGACACTACCGCCAAAGCGAGTTGGTGTTAGCGCGCGCCAACCGCAGCGTGCGGCTATTTGAGCATGTGGTTGCGCGGCTTGCCCAGGGCGCGCAACCGCAGCCGGAGCGAATCGCGCAGAGCGGTTATCTGATGCGCACTACGGCGGTGTATGGCAACGGAAAATTCGGTTTGAGCGACCGCGAGCGCATCGTCCAGCGGGCCGAATTTAGCGCGCCGTTTCGCGCCGAATTGTTGGCGGTTTGGTTGATTCGCTGGTTTACCATTGATCTCGTAGAGCACCTCGCGCATGCCAAACATCCGCAGCAGGCGGTGAAACTGCACCGTGAAGTGGCGCGCCAACTCGGCGTGGGCAATGCCACCGGACTCGGCATGGCGCCGTTTATGTTGTTGCACCCATCGTTGTTACATCGCTGGATACACGCCCGCGAAACGGCGTTGGCGCGGGTGCGCGCGTTGCCCGCCCCAACCCGACACGCGGCTTCAATTTAGCCAACTGCTGGCGCGCATGCGAATCACCTTGCAGCTCTGGCGCACCGACGACCCCCGCCAACGCCAACGGATTGCCGAACTCAGCGCGGATATCGCCCATATTCACAATCAAGTTGCGCAGCGCGCGTTGTCTATGGAAGGGCAGGAGTTGTTGGTCACCCTGATACTAGAGCCGCATGGCGAGTTGATTGACGATTTGAGCGAGTGCATGGCGAGCGATGAAACCCGTTATTGGCGCATTCGCGGGCAACAAAGCGTCGCCGAATTGCGCCGCCGCATTGAAACCGATTATGCGTGGGCGCTGACCACCGACTACGCGCAACCGTCGCATTGCGCGCGGTTTTGGTATGTCTCCGAAGAAAAATTAGAGCCGCGATTGGGCGAGCGTTTTACCGAACCCGGCGCCGACAAAGAGTTGCCGCTGGCTTTTGCCCGCGCCATCGCCGCCCTGCACGCCGACCTCTGCACCCTCGGCGACCAAGAGGCGCGCTAACCGGTGGCGGAATTTCTGCTGCGCCACCCGCAACATCGGCACGCGGTGCGCCGCATCCAGATCGTCGCCAAATTGCCGTATGCGGAAATCCGCGACAACCTGATTGCCGCGCGCTTGCTGCCGATTGATTTATTGCGCTGCAAATTGTCCTTTTTCGGCGCCAATCAATTTGACCCAAAATCGGCTCGCTGGATGCGCATCACCATGTATCAACACGCGCCCTTCCCCACCGAACTGGCGCGCATGCAAGCCGACGATTGAATTTATCCGCCGCTGCCCGACGCCGAGCGATGGCTGATTGATGATTTGCTCGCTCAACCAGATTGAGCAAGTTGCGCGCAAAGCCGCGCGCGGCGCCGGGCTATCTTGGGGGCTGGCGGACGAAGTCGGCAAAGCGTTGCGCTGGCTGCATGCGTATCAATTGCCCGGCGCGGCGGCGTTGGCAGCGACTTTGCAGCGGCACGCCGACTGCGACTATTCGCAACTGGCGCCGATATCGTTGAGCGACAAGTGGCGCGCGCCGAGCGGGGTGCTGGATCCGTTGGTGGTCGGCGTATCGGTGAGCGATTGCCTGCAACGCGCGGCGCGTAAAGCAGACCACGCCCTAAACTTGCACACCGCCGCCATCGCCTACCCGTTGTTGGTGGTTAGCGTGATTGGCAATATGGCGGACCTAGAAGACCTCGTTGGCAAGGTGAGTTGGCGCGGAGTGCGCTTGCGCTGTTGGCGCGGCGACCTGCATATCGCCGCCGAGCCAGACGCGATGGAATGCGAACGCGCGGCTTCTATGCGATGCCGAGTGTGCGAAGCCGACGACGACCCGCCCAGTATCAGCAGTCTCGGCGCCCAAGTGCCCCGCCTCACTTCGGCGCTACGCATATGGACGCTGAGATATGGCGCCGCCTTGAACAATTCGCCGCGCGCACTTATGTAGAGCCCACCGAAGCGGCGCGCTTGGTCGGCGCCGGCGCCGGCTTGCGCGACAACGATTAAAGGAGTGAAGGAGTGAAGGGGTGAAAATACGAGCCGCGCAAGATGCGTTATGCCCGTTCTATGTACGCGCCGGTATCGGTGTTCACTTTGATTTGTTCGCCAACGGCGATGAAGGTCGGCACCGTGGTTTTGTGTCCGGTTTCCAGCATTGCCGGCTTGCCGCTGCCGCTTGCGGTCTGCCCTTTGATTGCGCCTTCGGTTTCGGTCACCCGCAACGCCACCACCGGCGGCAACTCCACCCCAATCGGCAGGTCGTTGTGAAAGTTAATATGAACCTCGGTATTCGGCAGCAGAAACCGCGTTTGCCCTTCCAACGCT
Organism: Gammaproteobacteria bacterium; assembly: GCA_020027415.1. Classification (GTDB taxonomy): domain Bacteria; phylum Pseudomonadota; class Gammaproteobacteria; order Arenicellales; family Poriferihabitantaceae; genus JAHRAW01. The sequence goes on along the minus strand of JAHRAW010000083.1, from coordinate 6,325 downwards.
TCCGCATCCAACGAGATTTGTTCATAAGTTTCCAAGTCCATAAAAACATGCGCGGCGGCTTCCGCGTAGAGATATTGCATGCGCCGCGGCTCAATTCGCGCCTTCTCAATCTTGTCCTCAGAGCGAAATCGCTCGTTGAGTTTGACGCCGCTGCTGATACACTTCATCTCAAGTTGGATAAAGGCGCCGCCTTTGCCGGGCTTGACATGACTCTTCCTGAGCACGCGCCACAATTTGCCTTGATATTCCAACAAGTTGCCGAGCCGCGCATCAAAAGCCGAGATTTTCATGGTGAATAAAATTATTGTGAAGTGGGGCAAATAAAAAATAAGGCACGATCCATTGTGGGATTATAGCGGCGAACCTCCTATGCAACAAGCGAAACAACAACCGACGCAATAACCGATTGGCGTGGCATCGTAACAATCGCCGTGCTTGTGACCGCTGTGGAACACTGCATGAACTCGCCGCAGTTTGACGCGCAACCATTTTTGGCTTCAGCGCCCGCGCGCCCGGGGGTGTATGTGTTTTATCAAGCGGATGGCGTGGTGTTGTATGTGGGCAAGGCGGCGAATCTCAAAAATCGTCTGGCGAGTTATTTTCGCGCCGCGCGGCTGAGCCCCAAAACGCGCTTGATGGTGGGCAAAATCCAGCGCGTAGAAATTCAGCAAACGCACACTGAAAACGAAGCCTTGCTGTTGGAGAACAACCTGATTAAAGACAAACGTCCGCGCTATAACATTTCCTTGCGCGACGATAAAAGTTTCCCTTATATCCGCTTGAACGAACACGAAGATTTTCCGAGTTTCACTTTTTATCGCGGTCGTCGCGTGCGCCGACAGCGGTATTACGGTCCATACCCAAACGCCGCCGCGGTGCGCGAAACCCTCGCGCAACTGCACAAGATATTTCGCCTGCGCCAATGCAGCGATGCATTTTTTCGCAACCGTTCGCGCCCGTGTTTGCAGTATCAGATTAAACGCTGCAGCGCGCCGTGCGTCGGCTATATCTCGCAGCCGGCGTATCGCGATGATGTGCGCCAAGCCAAAGCCATGTTGGATGGGCAAGATTTCGCGTTGCGCAATGAACTTGCCAGCAAAATGGAGCGCGCTGCGGCGCAACTGGATTTTGAGACCGCGGCCAGTTACCGCGACCGCATCGCGCTGTTGCAACGCGCGGCGGGCAAGCAATATGTAGCCTCCGGCAACGGCGATGCGGATGTGGTAACCGTGGCGCTGGAAGCCGACCGGGTGTGCTTTGGGGTGGTATCCATTCGGCGCGGGCGCAACTTAGGCGGGCGTTTTTACATTCAGCAAAACCCGCTGGAACTCGCGCCGGGCGCGTTGTTGGCAGCGTTTTTGCCGCAGAACTACCTCGGTGCGGCACCGCACAGCATCGCCGCGGAAATCCTGTTGAGCGAGAAAATCAGCAACCGCGCCTCATTGCAGCAAGCGTTGACGCTGGAAAATCAAAGCAACGTGGAAATGAAACAAAGTTGCCGCGCGCCGCGCGCCAAATGGATTGAAGCGGCGCGCATCAACACCGTGGAACACCTGCGCAGCCATCTCAATCAGCGTACGCAGGTGGCTGCGCAGTTCACCGCGTTGGCTAAATTGCTGTCGTTGGCGGAAACGCCGATGAGGATTGAATGCTTTGACATCAGCCATACCATGGGTGAGCGCACGGTGGGCGCGTGCGTGGTGTACGACCGGCAAGGCGCGGTTCAATCGGACTATCGGCGTTTTAATATCACCGCCGTGGCGCCCGGCGATGATTACGCGGCGATGGAACAGACCTTGCTACGCCGCTATCAGCGCGTAGTGCAGGAAGACGGCAAACTGCCGGATTTGATTCTGCTGGACGGCGGCAAAGGTCAGTTGAATGCGGCGCGGCGCGTGTTGGAGGAATTGCAGATGCTCGGCTCTGTGGTATTGGTGGGCGTATCCAAAAGCCGTACGCGGCGCGCCGGTGAAGAACAATTGCACCTGCTCGGTCGGGCTGCCAGTATCATGCCGAGCCACACCTCGCCGGCGTTGCACTTGATACAGCGCATTCGCGACGCCGCGCATCGCTTTGCCATCACCGGGCATCGCCGGCGGCTGCGCGGCGCGCGCGCCGAATCTCCGTTGCAACACATTGCCGGCGTGGGCGAAAAGAGGCGGCGCAATTTGCTCCGCTATTTTGGCGGGTTGCGCGAGATTACGCATGCCGGGGTGGAAGATTTGAGCAAGGCGCCGGGCATCAGTCCGACGCTCGCGCAACGAATCTACGACCAATTTCACGATTCGCCATGAGGCTCTGAGGCAACCGAATTGAAAATCATGCAACTGGGAATTCACCGCGCCGCAGTGCTATGCTCACCGCAAGCGCAAGCGGCGTTACCCCAATCCAATCCCTCCGACAAAAAACCCACAACCCGGCGGCGCGGCAATGATACTCCACCTTCCAAACATCTTTACCCTGTTTCGGGTAGCGCTGATTCCGGTGTTGGTGGTGATGTATTTTTGGCACTCGCCCTATCGCGAGACCATCATCACCGGTATTTTTGTGACCGCCGCGGTCACCGACTGGCTGGACGGCTTTCTGGCGCGGCGCATGAACGCCGCTTCCGCGCTCGGCGCTTTCCTGGATCCAGTGGCGGACAAATTAGTGGTGTCCACCGCGTTGGTGTTGTTGGCCTCAGATGGCGCGGTGCTGGACCGCGTGTTGCATCCCATGCCGTTTGCGGTGGCGGTGGCCATTATCATTGGGCGCGAAATTGTGGTTTCGGCGTTGCGCGAATGGATGGCTGAATTTGGCGAGCGGTGCGCGGTCGCGGTCGGCAAATTAGGCAAATTCAAAACCGCTTTTCAGATGACCGCCATTAGCGTGCTACTGTACGGCAAGCCGCTGTATGGCATACCGATTTTCCGCTTGGGTGAAATTCTGCTCTACCTTGCGTCCTTGCTGACGCTGTGGTCTATGGTGGAATACCTGCGCGCGGCGGTGCCGTATTGGAACGAAAACAATTGATGTCGCCGACCACTTAGCATAATCGGCAATAAATTGCGGGAATCGGGGAAATTGCGGCTTGACACTGGCGCACCGATACCTAGAATCAATCCATTAAAACTCGCCCCATTTAGTTGTCGGCTGGCGGCATGCGAGGTGAAAATAGGCGATGAAAATAGGCGACATTGATGCGGGAATAGCTCAGTGGTAGAGCACAACCTTGCCAAGGTTGGGGTCGCGAGTTCGAATCTCGTTTCCCGCTCCATCGTCCGCCCCCACGACATCGCCGGTCCCGCTAAGCGACATCTTCCGGCGTTGCGCCCGGCGGCGCGCTGATTGCGCCGACCATGAATCACCTGCAGCACCTGGATTACCATAGGCTTATATGGGGTACAGCGGATTACATGGTGATGAGATAAGCACAGTGCATAACGCGGCTGAGTGGCAGAGTGGTTATGCGACGGCCTGCAAAGCCGTTGACCTCGGTTCGATTCCGGGCTCAGCCTCCACGCTCGCCGGGCAAATTTGCCGGGCAATTTGGTCTGCAATCGCCCGCGCCCGGGTGGCGGAATAGGTAGACGCAAGGGACTTAAAATCCCTCGAGGGCGACCTCGTGCCGGTTCGAGTCCGGCCCCGGGCACCAACTAACCAAGCAACATGTCGGCGACTTGAGCATGCGTGACAAGCGTTTCATATCGGCGCAGGAACTGTTGGAGGATTCTTTTCGGCTCGGCGGGAAAATTATCCACAGCGGTTTTCGCCCGGATTTCATCATCGGCATCTGGCGCGGCGGCTCGCCGGTGGGCATTGCGGTGCAAGAAATGCTTGAATATTGCGGCATCGCCACCGACCATATCAGCGTGCGAACTTCGCTGTATAAAGGCATCAGCCAACGCCGTGAAAACGTGCGCGTGCACGGGTTGGGGTATCCGACTCGCAACCTCAATTCCGACAACGCGCTGTTGATTGTGGATGATGTGTATGATTCCGGGCGCAGCATTCAAGCGGTGATTTCGCAACTCAGCGAGCGCACGCGGCTCAACACGCCGCATTTGATTAAAGTGGCGACCCCATGGTTCAAGCCGAACCAAAACACCACCAAGCGAGTGCCGGATTATTACCTGCACGAAACCGACCAATGGCTGGTGTTCCCGCATGAAATCCAGGGGCTGAGCGCGCAGGAAATCGCGCGCGGCAAACCGCAAATCCACACAATTATGCAAACCGTTGTGAAACAAACCCGCCCGTTGGCGCAACGAAATAATTCTTGATTTATCTGTTTTTCGGTATAGTAAGCGATTCCAATTCCAATTCCGATGTGCCGCCGGCGCGCCACTTCCATCCACCATCTCTCTGCGGAATTTTGCAATGACTGACAACAACACCGAAGACGATTTAGACCTAACTTCATTGCCTGACGACGAACTGGTCGAGCAGATGCACGACGACCTCTATGACGGCTTGCGCGAGGAAATCATGGAGGGCACCAATATCCTGTTGGGACGCGGCTGGTCGGCGAGCAAAGTGTTGGACGAGGCGTTGGTGGAAGGCATGCGCATCGTCGGCATAGATTTCCGCGACGGCATATTGTTTGTGCCGGAAGTATTAATGTCCGCCAACGCCATGAAGGGCGGCATGCAAATTTTGCGCCCGCTGCTTGCCGAGACCGGCGCCCAGCCCATCGGCAAAATGGTGATTGGCACGGTGAAAGGCGATATTCACGATATCGGCAAAAACTTGGTGGCGATGATGATGGAAGGCGCCGGCTTTGAGGTAATCAATCTCGGCATTAACAACCCGGTGGAGAACTACCTTGAAGCGTTGGAGCAGCATAAGCCGGACATCCTCGGCATGTCGGCGTTGCTGACCACCACCATGCCGTATATGAAAGTGGTGATTGACACGATGGTGGAGAAAGGCATCCGCGATGACTATATCGTGTTGGTCGGCGGCGCGCCGCTGAACGAAGAATTCAGCACCGCCATCGGCGCCGACGCCTATTGCCGCGATGCCGCCGTGGCGGTGGAAATCGCCAGCGCCAAAATCGCTGAAAAGCGCGCCGCCTGAGGCAGGCTAAGCCTCACTAAGCACTAAGGCAAGGCTCGCCCAGGCTGATTAAAGCAAGAATCCGTAGCGCATTCCCCATCCCTATTCCTTTTGTCTTCACTCGGCAACTTTAAATGGCGACGGCGCGCGTATTGATCATCGCTTGCGGGGCGTTGGCGCATGAATTAGTACGCATAAAAAAACTCAACCAGTGGGATTTTTTAGACCTGCAATGTTTGCCCGCTGAATTACACAACACCCCGCAAAAAATCGTGCCGGCGGTGCGGCGGAAAATCGCCCAAAACCGCGCCGCCTATCATAAAATTTTCATCGGCTATGCCGACTGCGGCACCGGCGGCATGCTGGATGCGTTGCTGCAAGAAGAAAACATAGCACGCTTGCCCGGCGCGCATTGCTATGAATTTTTTGCCGGGGCAAATCAATTTAAAGCGTTGGCGGAAAGCGAAATCGGCACCTTTTACCTGACCGATTATTTGGCGCGAAATTTTGATCGCCTCATTCGGCAAGGACTCGGCTTGGAGCGGCACCCGGAAATCAAACAAATGATGTTTGCGCACTACAAAAAATTAGTGTATCTCGCGCAACTGAACGATGCCGAAGTGGACGCCAAGGCGGAACAAGCGGCTGCATATCTAAATTTGGAATACCAGCGCATCTATACCGGCGACGCCCCTTTTGAATCTGCATTAAAACCGCCGCTTAGCCCGGCATTCTAACCGTGCATTCATGTTTGCATTATTAGCGCGCAACTTTCGCCGCGCCGTTGCGCATGCGCCGATTGTTTAATACAACCGCAAACCGAGATGACCCAATGGCAAAACTAATCACCGTGTTATGGCGCGACATCCCCGCGCAAGTAATCGCCAAACAACGCCGCGAAAGCGTCAAGGTTAAACTATCCGACCGTTTCGCCGACGCCATTGACCGCGCCGCCATGCGCGCCGGCAAAGGCAGTAGCGACGCCTACCTCGCCGACTGGAAACGAGTCAGCCAACCCTGCGGCGACAACCTACAAACCGCAGCCGAAACCGCAGCCGCCCGCCTGGAAAGCGAATACGACCAAGACCGCCTGCTGGCGTTGATTCGGAATAAGGGTGATGAGCCAAAGTTGTAGATCAATTGTAGCCGATATTTGTTGTTGACACCGCCAACTCATTCTGTACAATATCGAAGTATTGTGTCCTTGTAAAATCATCGTTAACAGCTTTCGGAGGAATATCAAATGAAATCTAGCGAAAACGAAAACCGCAATCGAAAAACTGTCGGC
>JAHRAW010000076.1 GCA_020027415.1 Gammaproteobacteria bacterium | reverse complement strand
TGCAGATTCCTCTGAACGTCTTCGTCGTTACTGTTTCCGATAACTGAATTCCAAATTCCATTTATATCTCCTCCTGATACACATACAACGGGCGCGAGCCTTCGCTAATCACCGCTTCATCCACGATTACTTTTTTGAGCCCATGCAGGGACGGCAACTCATACATGGTTTCCAACAGCACATTTTCAAGGATGGCTCTGAGCCCGCGCGCGCCGGCTTTGCGTTGCACCGCTTGTTTGGCGATTTGCTGCAATGCGGCGGCGCGAAATTCCAGTTCCACCCGCTCCAACTTAAAGAGTTTCGCGTATTGCTTGGTTAGCGCGTTGCGCGGTTCGGTCAGAATTCGCACCAACGCGGGTTGATCCAGTTCTTCCAACGCCACCACCACCGGCAGGCGACCGATGAATTCCGGGATGAGCCCGTATTTGAGCAGGTCTTGCGGTTGCATATCTTGCAACAATTCATTGGCGCGCTCGGCGGCGGTTTTTTGCTTGATATCAGCGCCGAAGCCGATGCCGGATTTTTCAGTGCGCTCCTGAATTACCTTTTCCATGCCGCCGAACGCGCCCCCGCAGATAAACAGAATATTGCGCGTATCCACTTGCAGAAACTCTTGCTGCGGATGCTTGCGCCCGCCCTGCGGCGGAATGGAGGCGATGGTTCCTTCAATCAATTTCAACAGCGCTTGTTGCACGCCTTCGCCGGAAACATCGCGGGTGATGGACGGGTTGTCGGCTTTCCGCGAGATCTTGTCAATCTCATCAATATACACGATGCCGAGTTGGGCTTTTTCAATTTCATAATCACAAGTTTGCAACAATCGCTGGATGATGTTCTCCACATCTTCGCCGACGTAGCCGGCTTCGGTCAGGGTGGTGGCATCGGCGATGGTGAACGGAACATTGAGTTGCTTGGCAAGGGTTTCCGCCAACAGGGTCTTGCCCGAACCGGTCGGTCCAATCAGCAAGATATTGCTCTTGGCAATATCCACATCGCCGACTTTGGGTTCGTTTTCCACGCGCTTGTAGTGGTTGTAGACCGCCACCGAAAGCGCCTTTTTGGCGCGCTGCTGACCGACCACATACTCATCCAAAATGGCGTGAATTTCCATCGGCGTGGGGAACCCGCCGGCGGCTCCGCTTGCCGCCGCATCGGCGTCCATGCCCTCGCGCATGATGTCGTTGCACAACTCAACGCATTCGTCGCAAATCAGCACCGACGAGCCGGCGATCAACTTACGAACTTCGTGCTGGTCTTTGCCGCAGAAAGAGCAATACAGCAGTTTATCGGATGATGGGTTTTCACTCATAGCGTTCAATCGGTTATTGAATCAGCCTTCTCGTTTGCTCAGCACCGAGTCAATAATGCCATATTCAGCCGCTTCGACGGCGCTCAGAAAATAATCGCGGTCGGTGTCTTGTTTGATTCGTTCCATGGCTTGTCCGGTATGCGCGACAAAAATTTGGTTGAGTTTTTCGCGCACGCCCAAAATTTCCCGAGTTTGAATTTCAATATCCGATGCCTGCCCTTTGGAGCCGCCCATCGGCTGGTGAATCATAACCCGAGAATGCGGCAGCGCGTGGCGTTTTTTCGCCGCGCCGCCCGCCAGAATCAACGCGCCCATGCTGGCGGCTTGCCCAATGCACACGGTGCTGACATCGGGGCGAATAAACTGCATGGTGTCATAAATCGCCAACCCCGATGAAACCACTCCGCCGGGGCTGTTGATATACAGCGAAATGTCTTTTTCCGGATTTTCCGATTCAAGAAACAACAACTGGGCGACAATCAAGTTCGCCATTTGATCCTCAAATTGCCCGACCAAAAACACCACGCGCTCTTTCAACAGCCGCGAATAAATGTCATAAGCGCGTTCGCTACGCCCGGTGGTCTCCACCACCATCGGAATCTGGTTCAGGTTTTGGATGGCGGAATTCTCGCCGCTTTGCCTGGGGTCAGCCATGTTGTTGGTTGCTCAATTAGAAAGGGGAAGAGGGCGGAGAAAAGAGACTAGGCGGCGAGAATAAGGAAAGGATAGAGAGTATGCGGGTCAGGACTCGGCGGTGGAATTCATCAGTTCCTGAAAGGATATCTTTTTTTCAGCAACGACCGCCGTTTCCAACATGCGCGCGACTACTTGCTCTTCCAGCACCATCGCTTCAATCGGCTGTAGCCGAGACGGGTCGTCATAATACCATTTCAGCAGGGCTGCGCCATCATCGTAGCCAGTCGCCACTTCCTCAATTCTGGCGCGCACGGCGGCGCGGTCAACCTCAATTTTGGCGGTTTGGATAATGTCGCGGACGATTAGCCCTAACACGACTTGCCGTTTCGCCGCCGCCGCGAATTGCTCGCGTTTGACTTGCGGTTGCGCGCTCTCAGGAGTCGCCTGTGCCGCCAATCGCTGCTTGACCGCTTGCGCGCGGCGCTCCATTTCCGCTTCCAGCAACGATTTCGGCGCCTCAATTGGATTGATTTCCAGCAACTCAGCCATGACCAAATTGCGCACCACCGTGCGCTGCTGGGCGGCAAGTTCGCGTTGCAGGTTGATTTCAATTTGCGCGCGCATTTTTTGCATGCCGCCTTCTTGGATGCCCAATTTTTCGGCGAAGGCGTCGCCTAATTGCGGCGCGATGGGGCGCTCCACCGCTTTCACTGTAACTGCAAAATCAACCGTCTTGCCCGCCACTTGTTGGTCAGCATGTTGCTGCGGGAAGGGCACGCGAATGGTTTTTGCCGCGCCGGCTTGCACGCCCATCAACGCAGTCTCAAACGGCTCGCTCATACGCCCTTCGCCGAGCACAACCGGATGATTCTCGGCTTTGCCGCCGGCGAATGGTTTGCCATCTACGGCGCCGTCAAAATTAATGGTCACGCGGTCGCCGGCGGTCGCTTTGCCAGATTTGGCGACAAACTCGGCATGGCTAGCACGGATATTCTGCAGCGTGCGTTCCACATCTTGCTTGGTGATTTCGCAGACCGGCTTGGTGATGGTGCGCCCCGCCAAAGTGGGGGAAGGGATGGTGGGATATAACTCAACCGTGGCGACATATTGCAGGTCGTGCCCGGCGACAAACGGCTGCGGCTCAAGCGACACCAGACCAGCCGGCACAATCTCTTTTTGCCCCAAGGCTTGCCGATAACTGGCGTGGATGGTGTCGTTGACAACTTCGTTGGTGACCTGCGCGCCGTAGCGTTGGTGAATTAGGTTTTGCGGCGCTTTGCCCGGGCGAAAGCCAGCAATGCGCGCGCGCTTGGCGACGCCTTGTAAGCGCTTTGCTATTTCCCGCCCGACTTCGGCGGACGGAATGGAAATTGTCAACCGACGTTCAATCACGCCGGTCTCTTCAACCGATACTTGCATGTCGCTTCAAGGTTGGCTCTGCAATTTCTTTACCCTCTCAGTATTTAAGCATTCGCCACCGACCGATACCGCTGCGAATGGTGCGAAAGGAGAGACTCGAACTCTCACGGGTTGCCCCACTGGAACCTAAATACAGCGCGTCTACCAATTCCGCCACTCTCGCCTGGTTCGCGGGCTGCTTGCATGCGGTCGGATGATGCGGCGTTCATTTTACGGGTTGCTGAGTGAATTGTTTATCGTATTGCAACTGCAACTGGGACGCAAACCACCACAGCAAAGGTTGGTAGGCCGTGTAGGGCTCGAACCTACGACCCGCTGATTAAGAGTCAGCCGCTCTGCCAACTGAGCTAACGGCCCCCGTGCGATGCCATCTTTTCATAACCTTACCCTATTCGCAACCATCGTGAAAACTGGGGTGAACGATGGGACTCGAACCCACGACGACCGGAATCACAATCCGGGGCTCTACCAACTGAGCTACGCTCACCAATCACCATTGCGCCAAACAACCATCGCCGAACAGCCGGCAAATGGCGCGCCCGACAGGACTCGAACCTGTAACCTACGGCTTAGCTTACCAACTATGGCTTTCGCCACCCTGCAAGCCGCCGCGCGACCCGCAGGTTTGTGGTCTGGACTATATCTTCACCATCTCAGGTGGGGCACGTATAGTCTCTACGGAGCCCGCATGAAAACGCTTACGCCCACTTCCGCGGGCGGCGCATCAGCGCGGTTTCCTCGGTATTGCCATCGCCACAAAGCGTTAAGGTTTCACCGATACAGTGCCCTCCACTTCGGCGGTTGCATTCCCACCGAAGGCTCCTATTCCCGTCCCGCGACGGGGCTCAAAGGCCGTTGCTCTATCCGGTTGAGCTACGGGCGCAACCGACAAGTTGCTTATGTTACCAAGCATTTCACAAAACTGCGAAAACGGATTCGCTAAAACTGGTCGGGGTAGAGAGATTTGAACTCCCGACATCCTGCTCCCAAAGCAGGCGCGCTACCAGACTGCGCTATACCCCGAAATTGCCGCCTGCGCCACCGCCACGCCC
>JAHRAW010000042.1 GCA_020027415.1 Gammaproteobacteria bacterium | reverse complement strand
GGAATGGGGGAATTTACGCCCGAAGATGACTACCACTACGATGGTGCATGGGGATTCCAAATTAAAAGACAGCGAGAATCCAACGGCTTGCGGATTTTAATTGGGTGGGGTATGTTTGCAGGTGGGGAGTTAATTGTTTGATTAATCATCGGGTGGCGTGATGCAATGGATTCTGTTGGGGGTGGTGGGGGTGGCGTTGTTGGCGCTTGCTACGCGCTATCCAAAAATCGCGTTTGGCCTGCTTGGGGCGTTGTTGCTCGGGGCGGCGTTAATCGTGTCGCTGACCGCCGAGCAAGGCGCTTGGAGACGCCAGCAGTTGCCGGTGCAGGATATTCAAATTCAAACGCCGATGATGCGGCCTGGGTATGGCGATAGTTATCAGTTCAGCGCGCGCCTGCTGAATGCGCATGGCCGGTTGGCGTTGCGGGAGGCGGTGTTGCGTATTAGTATGTTGGATTGCCCGGCGGGCGCGGACCAGCATGCAGACCGCGAGTGCACGTTGCTTGGGCAAGCCGAACCGCGCGTGCATGTCAAAATCCCGCCGCAGCAAGCGCGCGATGTTTCCGCCAATGTGGTGTTCGGCGCGGCTAAGCCGAGCGGCGCGCTACGCTGGAAGTATCAACTCCTTGAAACCCGAAGTTAGCCTTCGCATGACGGCGGATTGGTTGCTGCGCGGCACTTTAACGGCGGCGGCAACGCCCGGCGCGGTATATGCCGGTTGACGATTCTTTGTGCGGCTTGTTCGGCGGCACTTTTGACCCGATTCATCGCGGGCATCTGGCGCCGTTGCGGGAGGTGCAGGCGAGGTTGCAGGTAGCCGGGCTGGCGCGCATTATTTATCTGCCCGCCGCCCGCCCGCCGCATCGTCGGCAACCCGTGGCAAGCGCGCCGCAGCGGTTGGCGATGACGCGTATCGCGGTGGCGGATGAGCCGCAGTTTGCGGTGGATGATATAGAACTGAGCCGCCCCGGAGATTCTTATACGGTGGCTACGCTCGCCGCGTTGCGCCAACAAAATCCGCGCCGCCGGTATGCGCTAATTGTCGGGCTGGACGCGCTGTTGGCACTGGAAACTTGGCATCGCTGGCAAAATTTGCAACGCAGCGTGCATATCATTGCCATGGCGCGCCCCGGTTGGCGGTTACCGAAGCCGTTACCGAGTTGGTGGCAGGCGGCGCGGGTGGAATCGGGCGCTGAGTTGCGCCGCACCGTAGGCGGTAAAATCTTGTTTATGGAAACCACGCCGCAGCCGATTTCGGCCACCTTAGTGCGCGCGCGCCTTGCCGCCGGCGAGGCGGAGGCGGTGTTGCCCATGTTGCCGTCGGGGGTATGGGATTATATTTGTGCGCATAATTTGTATCGCAACGAAACCGGGGACGGGTGAATGGGTATGAGTATTTACACCGCCAGCACGGCAGCCGAACGCATGCGCGCGGTGGTGTTGGCGGCGTTGGCGGAAGCCAAAGGCGCGCAGGTGCGGGTGCTGGAGGTGCGCGCCGTGACCGATATTACCGATTATATGATTGTCGCCACCGGCGCTTCGCAACGGCATGTGAAAACGCTGGCTGAGCGCGTGCAACAAGCCATGCAACAGCACCACTGGAAGCCGTTCGGGGTGGAAGGGCTGGAGAGCGGCGACTGGGTGCTGGTGGATTTCGTGGATGTGGTGGTGCATATCATGCGCGCGGCCACCCGCGAACGCTATCAACTGGAGAGTTTGTGGGATGAAACTTTGGGCGAGGTGCTGCGCGCGCCGCCTAATCCGTTGGCGGATTCCACGCGCGGCGCGGCGCACGGTGATGCGGTGGCTGGCACTTGATTGCGAGGTTTTGATTGCGAACCGTTGCTGAGTTGCTGAGCCGCTGAGTATGCTTATTCTTGCTTCGGCGTCGCCGCGCCGCCGTGATTTGTTGGCGCGGCTTGGGGTACCATTTCGCGTAGAAAGCGCAAGCGCGGCGGTGGATGAGCGGCGGCGGCCCGGGGAGACGCCGCCGGCGATGACCGAGCGATTGGCGGTGCGCAAAGCGCGCAGCGTGCTGCAACAGCAGCGCCGCCCACCGCGCGAATTGGTGGTGTTGGGCGGCGATACCGTGGTTGCCATCGGCGATGAAATTTTGGGCAAGCCGCATAACCGCGCGCAGGCGGCGGCGATGCTGCAAAAATTGTCCGGCAACACGCACACGGTTTTTTCCGCCGTGGCCGCGGTGGCGGCGCAACCGACAAGGCAATTGCATCGCATCAGCGTCACTGAGGTCACCTTTTGCGACCTCAGCCTGCCGCAAATTGAACGCTACTGCGCGCAAGCACTGCCCTTTGATAAAGCCGGCGGATATGCGATACAAGGCGCGGCGGAGGCTTTCGTTACGCGCCTGCACGGCAGTTACAGCGGCGTGCTCGGCTTGCCGCTGTGGGAAACTTGGCAACTGTTGCAAGAACTGGCTTGCGCCGGCGGTTTTTTATGACTGAGTCCGCATCACTGAAATCTGACCAATGTTGAGCCATTCCAATCGCGTGCGCATCCGCGTGCGCCGAAAAGCGTTGCAGTGGGTGCGCCGTTGCGCGGTGTTGCCGAGCCTGTTGTTGGCGGGCAGCGGGTTGGGATTGGGGTTTGGATTGGTCGCCACTTCCGCCGCGGCGGTGCAATTGCATGAGCAAGTTTTGAAGCGCGCGCAGTGGCCCACGCCGGCCACCGGACGCGCGGTGTTAGGGTTGGCGGCGGTTCAGCAGGCGTTGCGGCGGTTCGCGGAAAACGGCAAAGTCACGGTTGTCATTAGTTATCCCGGCGGCGACCCCGGGCGGCAATGGGCGGCGGAGTTACACGATTGGTTGGTTATTTTCGGGGTGCCGACTCAGTATCTGCAAATACAACTCGGCTCGGGGGCGGCGGATCAATTGTTGATCAGCGTGATTGATCGCAGTTGAGCGGCTTAGAAGGGCCAATCGGGTAGTTCATAAAAACCTTGTAAGGCGGCGCTGAGGGTATGCTGGTCTTGCGCGCCGGCGAGTTCGCGGATGGAGTGCATGCCGAGTTGCGGCACGCCGATATCCAAAGTTCGCACGCCTAATTTGGTCGCCGTAATCGGTCCGATGGTGGAGCCGCACGCCATGTCGGAGCGCACCACGATGGTTTGAACGGGCAAGTTGTGGCGCGCGCACACCCGCCGAAACAATGCCGCGGTTTCGCTGTTGGTGGCATACCGCTGATTGCTGTTCACCTTAATCACCGGTCCGGCGTTCATTAGCGGCTGATGATTCGGCTCGTGCAGGGTCGGGTAGTTGGGATGCACGCCGTGGGCGTTGTCAGCCGAAATCAGCATGGAGTGGCGCAAGGCGCGGGTGAGACAAATCGGGTCGCCGCACAGGCGTTGCAACACCGCTTGCAGGAAGGGTCCGGCGGCGCCGGCGGCGGAGGCGCTGCCGATTTCTTCGTGGTCGTTCAGCGCCAATACATGGTTGGCGGGCGGCGGCGAGTTGCGTTGTGGCGCGCGCGCGCCGGCCGCCACCAACGCTTGCATGCCGGCGTAGCAACTCAGCAAGTTATCCAGCCGGGCGGCGGCGATGAATTCGTTGTGCAGCCCGACTGGTTGCGCCAGTTGGCAATCGTATAAGGATAGTTCGTGCGCCAAAATCTGCGTGATCTCTAAATCATGCCGCTGGCGGGCGAGTTCGGCCATGAGAATCTCAGCCAAAATTGGCGCGGCGGTATCGGCGGCGGCGGCGGTTTTTGCCACGCGGCAGAGCAACGCCGGCAAATGTTGTTGTTGGTTGATGGCGCGGTGGTCGTTGGCTTGGCGATCCAGGTGAATCGCCAAACTGGGAATGAAGGCAATCGGGCGGTTGATGTTGAGCAGGCAGTTGGCTTGTGCGCCGCGCGCGGTTTGCACCGTCACCCGGCCGGCCAGCCCAAGGTCGCGGTCAAACCAGGGGTTCAACAGCGCGCCGCCGTAAACTTCCACCGCGAGTTTCGCGTAGCCGTGGTTGCAAGCAATCGCGGTCGGCTTGACTTTGAGGCACGGGCTGTCGGTGTGCGCGCCGACTAAGCGAAAGCCATGCTCGGCAGCGGCCGCGTTGAGGTTGACCGCCACCAGCGAAGAACCGTTGCGGGTGAAATAAAATTTGCCGCTCGGCGGCGGCGACCACGCGGCGCCTTCGTCCACCGCGGTATAGCCGGCGGCGTGCAAGCGCGCCGCTACATTGGCGACGACATGGAACGGGGTCGGAGAATCATTCAGAAAGCGGAGTAGCGGAGCGAGTGAAGTCATGGATTTTGCCGATGAGGTGAGCGAATGAGGCGAAGCGGCTAAGCAACCAAGCAACCAATATCTATTTGCTGCATTGCAATTGCCATACTTTGCCGGCGTGCGCGCCGTCCAGACGAATCGCGGTCAATTTGCCGCCCCACGCGCAACCGCTGTCTAATGCGATGAGGTTGCCGCGCCGAAAAAACCCCAACGCCGACCAGTGACCAAACACCAACCGCCATTTTTTACATTTCATGGCGGGGTGCTCAAACCACGGCTGCAACGCGCGCGGCTGGCTGCCCGGCGCGCCCTTGTGGGTGAAATCAAGGCGCCCGCTTGCAGTGCAAAAACGCATGCGGGTAAAGGCATTGGTGATAAAACGCGCGCGTTGCCATTTGCCCATGGAGGGCTTCCAGCGCGACTGGTTGCGCCCATACATGTGTTTGAGGAATTGGCGATATTCATCATCGCCGCCGCGCAACAGCGTTTCCACCTCGCCGGCCAAGCCGACCACTTGTTTTTTCCGCCAGCCCGGATAGATGCCGGCATGCACCAGCAAGGTTTTGACGCCGCTTTCCGCGCCTGAATCGCAGTACGCAAGCGGCTGATGACGCAACCAATCCAGCAGTTCCTCGCGGTCCGGCGCGCGCAGAATGGGCTGCAAGGTATCGCTCGGGCGCGCGCGTTTAATGCCGCCCGCCACCGCCAACAAATGCAGGTCGTGGTTGCCTAATACGGTGACCGCGCTGCGCCCGAATCGCCGCAACAAGCGCAACGTTTCAAGGGAATGCGGTCCGCGATTGACTACATCGCCGGTGAACCAGAGTCGGTCGCGCGCCGGCTCAAATTGAATCTTGTCAAGCAACGCTTGCAAGGGCAACGCGCAGCCTTGTAGGTCGCCGATTGCGTAGACCGCCATGTTTTGTTAGGGGTGCTGCACGCCGCCAAGCAAATTTTAATGCTTCATGCCGCCGCATGATTAATGTCGCCGCGGGTTATTCGGCGTCTTCTGACTCCAATAATTCATCCCACAATTGCACATCATCGCCGTCATTTAAGTCCGGCGGCGGGTTGCCGTCGTGAATCAACTGCGCGCGTTGTTGCCGATAGCCTTCGCGTAGGAAAAAATACCGATCCGGCTGCAACGCCAGCACTTCATCTAAATCAAGCCAGCCGGCGCGCGCGTCCACCACGCGCACACCGCGGGCATACCATGCTTGCGGCGAATCTAAATGGGTCACCAAATCGGCGTCGGCAACGGGCTGAAAAAGGGAAACCGAATCACGCACGTTGCTGGGTCCAAAAAACGGCAGCACCAGATACGGCCCGGGCGGCACTTTCCACACGGCCAAGGTTTGCCCAAAATCTTCGCGGTGATGCGGCAACCCAAATTCGCGCGCCGCATCCATTAGCCCGCCGGCGCCGACCAAAGTGTTGATGAGGAATCTTCCAGTGTCGCGCCCGGCGGCGGCAAACTTGCCCTGCAATAAATCGTTGAGGATGGTGCTGGGCAGCCACAAGTTTGAAAAAAAGTTGCGCACGCCGTTGCGCACCGGTTGCGGCAAGCGCACATAGGCTGTGGCAAGCGGCTTCAGGGCGACGCGATCCGCGGCGAAGTTGAATTTCAAAATTGCGCGATTGACCGACTGCAACGGGTCGCCGTGCGTATCCGCGGCGGCGTTGGCACTCGGCTGAGTGGCAGTGCCGGCGCAACCCGTGGTCACAATTAATAAGCCGATTATGATGGGGGTGAGGGCAATCTGGCGTAGGCGCAATCGTAGTTGCAATGGCAATGTTTGCATGATAAAAAATTCGCGGCGGTGAGTTAGGGATTCGGGGTTGGGTTGTCCGGCTACTCGCCTGAACAGAAGCGAATGTAGCACCGATTGTTTATTTTTGCCAGTTCCAACCGAAACCAACCGAAGCCAATCAAACCAACCAAACATACCCAAACATTTCGCGCGCTGGCAACGCCTATGGTGGTAGCATGGCAATTCACTTTCACTTGCCACTGATTGAGTTTGCCATGACCTATCGTTTGCATTTTCTGGTTGGCTTTTTGCTGTGCGCCGCGTTGCTTGCCGCCGCGTTTTATTTGCAGTATGCGGTTGGGCTGACGCCTTGCCCGCTCTGCATCCTGCAGCGCGTGGCGTTCATCGGCGTGGGGGGAATTCTGTTGCTCGGGTTTTTGCACAACCGCCGCGGTTGGGGGAGACGCGTTTATGCGGCGCTCGCTGCGCTGGCGGCAAGCTTCGGCGCGGCGGTGGCGGCGCGGCATGTGTGGCTGCAGAACTTGCCGCCCGAGGCGACCCCGGAATGCGGTCCCGGGCTTGCTTTTATGTTGGATGCGTTTCCACTGCAACAAGCGCTTGGCTTGATATTGCAGGGCTCCGGGGAGTGCGCCGAGGTGCAATGGAGTTTGCTTGCCTTGACGTTGCCGGCGTGGAGTTTGCTATGGCTGGTGCTGCTCGCGCTGTGGGGCGCGTGGTTGGCGTGGCGATGATGCGCGCCGCCGCGTGAGGTTGCATTCCATTCAAGCCGATTTTCATGGCGCGTTACTCGGTTGGTGGAATGATGGCGAATAATTGCGCGCGGGCGGCGCAAAATCATCACCGCCGACGCGCTTAAAGTTACCGCGGACAGGCGCTCATTTCCTGATGCAGATTTGAGTCGGTGTACGGATGCGCATCGGCCACTTGTTCGTTGAGTTCCACGCCTAACCCGGGCGCGGTCGGCGGAATCACATACCCATCTTGCCACTGCACCGGTTGTTTCAATAGGTCGGCGTGGAAACCGCCCCATTGCTCAATGCTTTCTAAAATCAGAAAATTGGGAATGCACGCGCCAAGTTGAATGTTCGCGGCGCCTGCAATGGGGCCGCAATACAAATGCGGCGCAATCTGCGCGTAATACGGTTCCGCGATGGCGGCGATTTTTTTGGCTTCCAGAATCCCGCCGACGCGCCCCAACGCCGGCTGCAAAATGGCCGCGGCTTGCTGTTCCAACACCCGCGCGAATTCGTATTTGGTGGTCAGCCGTTCGCCGGTGGCAATCGGAATGGTGGTTTGGCGCGCCACTCGCGCCATCTCGCGCGGATTTTCCGGCGGGGTCGGTTCTTCAAACCACAACGGCTGCCATTTTTCCAAGCGGCGCGCCAGCCGAATCGCGCCAGCGGCGGTGAACTGCCCGTGCGTACCGAACAACAAATCGGCGCGCGCGCCGACCGCCTCGCGAATTTGCTTGACGAATTGTTCTGAGCGATCCAGATCCTCCAGTCCCGGCTGGCGACCGTCATACACGGTATACGGTCCGGCGGGGTCAAATTTGAGCGCGGTGAAACCCATCGCCACATACTCGGCGGCGCGTTCGGCGGCAACCTGCGGGTTGCAATACACCTGCTCCTGCGCATCATTTGCATCTGGATATAGGTAGGTGTAAGTGCGCAATTTCTCGCGCACCTGCCCGCCCAGTAAATTATAAATGGGTTGATTCACTTCCTTGCCGACGATATCCCAGCAGGCGATTTCTAAGCCGCTGAGCACGCCAATCAAGGAAACATCCGGGCGCAAGTTATACCCGCTACCATAAACGGTGCGCCACAACTTTTCTATTTGAAACGGGTTGGCGCCCAGCACGCAGCGTTGGAATACATCTTCAATCATTTTGACGATGACCGACGGCGAAAAAGTGGTCGCAAACACTTCGCCAATGCCTTCTATGCCGTGGTCTGATATCAGTTTGACGAAAATGAAATAACGCCCGCCAAAATACGGCGGCGGATTGCCGACTACCCAAGTTTTAAGGTCAACGATTTTCATGCGGCGTGGGTTGCTTTAAATTGGTGGTGAATAGTGAATGGCGAATGGCGAATGGCGAATTCGTAGTGTGCGGTATGGAGTATCCAGCGTCGGCGGCGCGCGATTGTAAACCGAATTCAATCGGTTTTAAGTTCAATGACCGCCGGTCGTTTGGCGCGCAAGGCTTGCTCAAACACCGCCTCAAATTCCTCAGCGCGCGTGACGCACGCGCCGAAGGCGTGATAAGCCCGCGCCAACGCCGCGAAGTCCGGGTTGTTGAGCGAAGTGGCGATGGGGCGACCGGGAAACCGCCGCTGCTGATGGGAGCGAATGGTGCCATATTGGTTGTTGTTGAGAACCAAGAATATCACGCGAATATCGTATTGCACTGCGGTGGCAAGTTCCTGCCCGTTCATCAAAAAGCAGCCGTCGCCGGAAAACGACACTACGATGGATTGCGGGCGGACGATTTTGCCGGCGATGGCGGCGGGCGCGCCATACCCCATGGAACCATTGGTGCTGGCGAGTTGGGTGTTGGCTTGGCGAAATTGATACAGCCGACACCAGCGCGCAAAATTGCCGGCGCCGTTGGCGATGATGCTGTCGGCGGGCAATCTGGCGCGCAAAAATTGCATGATCTGGTCCATTCTGAGCGGCGCATCCGGCTCTTTCGGCGATTGCAACTCGGCCAGGTAATGCTGTCGTGCGGTGGCGATGCGCTGCCGTTGCAGTTGGCGGGCGGGGATGGCGCGCGCTTCCATTGCCGCTTCCGGCTCCAGTTTCGCCATCGCCTGCAAAAAAGTTTCGGCGTCGCTATCGATGCCGAGGTCGGCGTGATACACCGAATTCAATTCCTGCGCGGAGGGGAAAATATGCGCCAGTTTGCGCCGCCCGCGCCCGCTGGCATCAAACTCCGGCACCGCAAACAGCGTATAACTGCCGGTGGTAATCTCCCCCAAGCGCGCGCTCAGCGCAATGACCAAATCCGCATCTTTCACCAACTTGAGCAAGTGCGGAGTGGGCGCAAGCCCCAAGTCGCCGACATAGTGCGGATGGGTGTTGTCAAACATATCTTGGCGGCGGAACGCGCACGCGACCGGCAAGCAATGCTTTTCGGCAAAGTCAGCCAACGCCGAGTTGGTTTGCGGAGTCCACGCCGCGCCGCCGCCAATTACCACCGGGCGCGCCGATTTTTTCAACAACTTAGTAAATCGCCGCAACGATTCGGCGGTGGGGCGATTTGCTATGCGCGTTGCCGGTTCGCGGTCGGCGGCGACCGCTTGCTCGGCGAGCATGTCTTCCGGCAACTCCACCACCACCGGACCCGGACGATGTGAGATTGCAGTCGTCCACGCGTCAAATAACTGCTGCGGGATATCCGCGGCTTGTTGCACCTGAAACACGGCTTTGGCGACGCCGCCGTATACTTTGCGATAATCCAGTTCCTGAAAGGCTTCCCGCCCTAATTCACGGCGCGGAATCTGCCCAACAAACAGCAGCAACGGGGTGGAATCTTGAAACGCGGTATGGATGCCGACCATGGCGTTGGCGGCGCCGGGTCCGCGCGAGACAAAACAAATTCCCGGCTGCCCGCTCAACTTGCCGTAGGCTTCCGCCATATACGCGGCGCCGCCTTCCTGACGGCATACGATTAATTGAATTTGCTTCTGGTGCTGATAAAAAGCGTCCAACGCCGCCAAATAACTTTCCCCCGGCACGCAAAACACATGCCGCACCCGGTTGGCGCGCAACCCGTCCACCAATATTTGACCGCCGCTGCGCGTGGCTTGGGACATGCGGAATGGTTGCGGAATGGATGCGCAGTGGTTGGGAAGTTCGGCTAAGCGAGGCGTTGGGGCGAGGTTGCCTCAGTCGCGGCTATTCGCCGACAATCATCGGCTGCATCACTTGCGCAACGATACTGCGATTGGCAAGCGCGATATTGCCGGGACCGAAACACTCGCCCCAGCCAATTATGCCTTCGTCAGTGCGCACTTCAACCAGATGCGCGGTGCGCTTGGCGTAGTATTGTTGCGAATAGTCAAGTTCCTCAGGCAGGTCGTATTGCAGGACATGGCTGTGGACGGCGGTGATTTTCATGGGCGCTGAGTATCGCTGGCTTAGTGTCGTTGGCTTAGTGTCGTTGGCTTTGCTTGGCTTTTGCCGAGGCGCTCCACGACAAAAAATAGAGAGCGCAATCATACTTAAAACCGCGCCCGGCGGCAATCGCCGAGCGGCCTGGTATCAGCCGCCGCACGCCATTTTGGCGGCGGATTGATGGCCGCACGGGACCGGGTAAGTTCGGTTGCGGGGAACTGCATAAATCGGCTATGATTCAGCGTCGCGTTGCTATCGTTCCATGGTTTGCGGCGGCGGCGGCGGTAGTAGCGCGTTTGCTGAGGCAATCGCCGCGTTTGCTGAGTTCGCCGAGTCCAATCCGCTGAGTCTACTGAGTAAGTCCGCCGAGTTCCCCGCTACCGATTTCCCAATTTCTGCTTGCCGTGAAACCACCAACCACCTCGCCTACGCTGGATGTGGCAGCCATTCGCCGCCAGTTTCCGATTCTTGCGCGCGAGGTCAACGGCAATCGGTTGGTGTATTTGGATAACGGCGCGACTGCGCAGAAGCCGCAGCCGGTAATTGACGCGATGGCGCATTATTACCGCGAACTCAACGCCAATATCCATCGCGGGGTGCATCATCTGAGCCAGCAAGCGACCCACGCGTATGAGCAGGCGCGCGAAACCGTGCGCGCGTATATCCACGCCGAACAAGCCGCCGAAGTGCTGTTCACCAGCGGCACCACCGCCGGCATCAATCTGGTGGCGACTTGCTGGGGGCGCAAGCATCTCAAGCCCGGCGATGAGATCATCCTGTCCACCATGGAACACCATTCCAATATCGTGCCATGGCAGTTGATTTGCCAACAACAACAATCTCGACTGAAAATCTTGCCGATTACGCACGCCGGCGAATTGCGCTTAGACGCGTTCCAAGAATTGTTATCGGAGCGCACCCGACTGGTCGCCATCGCGCATGTATCCAACACCTTAGGGAGCGTCAATCCGGTGGCGCGGGTAATTGAGTTGGCGCATGCGCAAGGCGCGTTGGTGTTGCTGGACGGCGCGCAGGCAATGCCGCATATGCGCGTGGATGTGCAAGCCTTGGGGGTGGATTTTTATGCGTTTTCCGGGCACAAAATGTTCGCCCCCACCGGGGTCGGGGTGCTGTATGGCAAGGCCGCGTTGCTCAACGATATGCCGCCGTATCAAGGCGGCGGCGAGATGATTGAGCGGGTCACTTTTGACAAAACCACCTTTGCCGAGTTGCCGCATAAGTTTGAAGCCGGCACGCCGAACATTGTCGGCGGCATCGGTTTAGGCGCGGCGATTGCATGGTTTGCCCAGTTTGATGCGGAAGCGGTGACTGCGCATGAGCAAGACTTGCTGGCCTATGCCACCGCACAACTCAGCGCGCTGCCACGCGTAACCATACTCGGCACCGCGCCGCACAAAGTTTGCGTGATTTCATTTTTACTGGCGGACGCGCATCCGTTTGATGTCGGCACCATTCTTGATCAGCAAGGCGTGGCGGTGCGCACCGGTCACCACTGCACGCAACCGCTCATGGATTTTTACAATATCTCAGGCACGGTGCGCGCCTCGTTTGCGATTTACAACCATCGCGCCGAGGTGGATGCGTTGGTGGCGGCGGTTGCGCGCGCCGCGAATATGCTGGCATGAGATTAAGGGCACCGTATTCGCTAAGTCGCTAAGCCACTAAGCCGCTAAGCCACCGACCGCCAACATGACCATCAATCAAATCCAAGACGCCATCATTGAGGAGTTCGGTTGCTTCAACCGGTGGATGGATAAATACGAATACCTGATTGACCTGGGCAAAAAACTGCCCATCATTGAGCCGCAATATAAAACCGAACAACACTTAATCCGCGGCTGCCAGAGCCAAGTATGGCTGCGCGCTGAGTTGCGCAACGGCGCGGTTACCTTCACCGCGGATAGCGACGCCCTCATCACCAAGGGCATTATCGCGTTGTTAGTCAGGGTGTTGGATGCGCAGCAGCCGATGGATATCGCCCACACCGAACTTTATTTTATTGACGCGATTGGGTTGCAGGCGCATTTGTCCCCGACCCGCTCAAACGGCTTGCTTAGCATGGTGAACACGCTGAAATCTATTGGTGAAAAATTCAGCAAGGCGCATTAGCCCGGCGCAACTCTTGGCGCAACCCAGGCAGGGTGCAATTCCGGCGCAATTCGCCAATCCCAAAAACGCAACCAAGCATGCGAAGTTGACCGAGTAACTCCCGCATGCCGGTTGCGCCCGCACCAGTCGGCAAGCCGCCAACCGATGCCGCAGGTTATTCCTTAAGGTGATGATCGCCAAAGTAAATCACCTGGCGATCATATTTACGCACCTTTTTCGGCGTGAGCGTTAAGGTGGCGGAGTTCAGTATGGTGTGGTTTGCTTGTTG
>JAHRAW010000243.1 GCA_020027415.1 Gammaproteobacteria bacterium | reverse complement strand
CTTGCAGGTTGTCGCCCACGGTGTCCACAGTGCCCGCTTTGCGGTACGGTGCAATATCGCCTTCCATCGTGGGCATCCAGTTGCCCAGGAAGACATCAATATCGTTGTTGGCTAACGAACTGTAAGTCACCGGCACCGACAATACTTTGACATCGGTTCGGTAGCCCAGCCCCTCCAAGACCACCGAAGTGACGGCGGTGGTGGCGGTGATATCGGTCCAGCCTACATCCGAGAAACGCACGGTGCCGCATTCGGCGGCATAAACCGGCGCGCTGGCAATGGCGGCTGATAATGCGAAAATTTTGATAGCGTTTTTCATGAGTCCCCCCTATAGGGTAGTTGCAAGAGCAATCAGTATACCTTATATTTCCGCCAAGACAAGGCTTTTTCAAGCCCCGCATAATGAGCAAAATCCTGCACCGTCACACGCAAGCCAGGCTCCCGGTCGCGGTCGGTGGTGAGGGCGCGTATTTAATAGACCGCAATGGCAAGCGGTATTTGGACGGCTCCGGCGGGGCGGCGGTGTCTTGCTTGGGACACAATCATCCGGCGGTTGTGGAAGCGATGCGCGCGCAATTGGCGCAGCTTAGCTACGCGCATACCGCCTTTTTCACCACCGCCACGCTGGAAGCCCTGGCTGAGCAGATGGTGGCGCATGCGCCGCGCAACCTCAGCCATGTCTATTTTGTGTGCGGCGGGTCCGAGGCAATGGAAACCGCGCTGAAGTTGTCGCGCCAGTATTTTCTTGAGATTGGGCAGCCGCAGCGCACGCATTTCATCGCCCGCCGCCAGAGTTACCATGGCAACACCTTGGGCGCGCTTGCGGTGGGCGGGAATCCGCTACGGCGCGACCCGTATGAACCGCTGTTGCTCAAAACCAGCCGCATCGCAATGTGCTATCCGTATCGCGACCTGCAGCCCGGCGAGTCGGAAGCGCAATACGGCTTGCGGGTCGCGCAGGAACTTGAGCAAGAAATCCTCGCCATCGGCGCCGATAAGGTGATTGGCTTTGTCGCTGAAACGGTGGTCGGCGCCACCGCCGGGGTGGTGCCGCCGGTCGCCGGGTATTTTCAGCGCATCCGCGAGATTTGCGACCGCTACGGAGTGCTCCTAATTTTGGATGAAGTCATGTGCGGCATGGGCAGAACCGGCGTGTTATATGCGCATCAGCAAGAGGGGGTGCGCGCCGATTTGGTGACGGTCGCCAAAGGTTTGGGCGGCGGCTACCAGCCGATTGGCGCGACCTTGATGGATCAGCGGATTTATCGCGCCATCGCCGACGGCTCCGCGGCTTTCCAGAATGGGCATACCTATCTTGGGCATGCGGTTGCCGCCGCCGCGGCGTTGGCGGTGCAGCAGACCATTCAGCAACAGCGGTTGTTGGAAAATGTGCAACAGCGCGGCGCGCAACTTTTTGCGGCGCTGCGAAAAAATTTTGCCGCGCATCCGCATGTCGGCGATATTCGCGGGCGCGGTTTGTTTGTCGGCATAGAAATGGTTGAAAACCGCGCCAGTAAAACTCCGTTTGCGGCCGATGTTCCGTTGCATTCGCTGATCAAGCAAGCCGCCATGCAAAACGGGTTGATTATCTACCCCGGCAACGGCACCATTGACGGCAAACGAGGACACCATATTCTATTGGCGCCGCCGTTCATTTTTGAAGCCGCGCATGTGGATGAATTGGTGAGCAAACTATCGCGCTCTATTGACCAGGCGATTGATAAACTGCACTGAGTGCTTGGCTGAGTTCTCCGCCAAGCACTGCGGACTCCGTTCAGCAATTCCGCGTTGCGCCAGTCTGATGCTCGGCGATGCGGTAAAACAGACTCCACCCATTCCACCGATTCCCACCTAAGCCTTCGCGCGATGGATGTTGTGCCTGCCACCCAACCGCTCACCCAACCTTTGGTAATCGCGGCGGCGCCCAACGGCGCCTATAAAACCCGCCGCGAACACCGCCAACTGCCCGTTACCGCCGCGCAGTTGGCGGTTGTCGCCGCCGGTGTCGCGCGGCTCGGCGCGCGCATGCTGCACTTGCATGTGCGCGCGCCGAGCGGCAAACACACCCTCGCCGCGGCCGCTTACCAAGCCGCCATCCAAGCGATACGCGCGCGGGTCGGCGAGCAACTTTTCATCCAAGTTACCAGCGAAGCGGCCGGGCGGTATAGCGCCGCGCAACAGCGGCAAGCGATCTATGCGCTCAGCGGCGGTGCGGCGGATAACGCGCCGGAGGATGTTTCCGCTAAGGCGAAAAATTCCGCCACTCGCCTGGCCGCGGATGGCATATCCATTGCCGTGCGCGAACTGCTACGCGCGCGCGAAGATTTCTCTGCGGCAAAAAAACTGCTGCATCACTTAGCGCGACAAAAAATCGGCGTGCAATATATTTTGTATTCCACCGCCGACATCGCCCAATACGCCGACTGCGTGGTGCAACGCATGATTCCGCAGTGTCATCACACGGTTTTGTTGGTAGTGGGCAAACCCAGCGAACCGCCCGCCAAGACCCGCCGCGCCGGCGCGGTGGATATCTTGCATCAAATGTTGGATGCGCTATACACTGCCAGCAAACAACCGCCCAACTGGATGACCTGCGCGTTCGGCGCGCATGAATTTGAGTGCCTCACCGAGACGACCAAACTGGGCGGACATGTGCGCGTGGGCTTTGAAAATAGTTTGCATCTCAAGAATGGCGAGGTGGCGCGCGACAATACGCAACTGGTTGCGCAAATCATAGAAGCGGGCAATCCGCAGCAACGTCCGCTGGCGGATGCGCACCAAGCGCGGAAAATTATCGGCGGCTAAATTATTGGGAATTAATACGGCATGCCCGCCAACAATTTTTATGAAACACGGCTTAACACGATGACTACGGTGAAAATTGCATGGCAATCGTAAACGTTTATTTCGGCGAGGCGTTGGGGCGGTATGGGTTTGGCGACGGGCATCCGTTCGGCCCCGACCGGATGCATGCGTTCTGGCGTGAAACGGTGAAGCAGGGGCTGCACAAGCGGGTCCATATCATGGCGCCGGTTGCGTGCGATGAAGCGAGTTTATTGCGCTTTCATACCGCTGAATATATCGCGCGCGTCAAACGCGCTTCGCAAAGCGGGGACGGCTATTTGGATAGCGGCGATACGCCGGCTTTTAAGGGCGTGTTTGAAGCCGGTTCGCATGTGGTCGGCTCGGATTTGGATGCGTTGCGCCGAATGGTTGACGGGGAAACCCCGCGAGTGTTCATTCCCATCGCCGGTTTGCACCACGCGCGCCGCGATTCGGCGGCGGGATTTTGCGCGTTCAACGATTGCGGCGTGCTGATTGAAACATTGCGCCGCCAATACGGCATCCAACGAGTGGCTTATGTGGATATAGATGCGCACCATGGCGACGGCGTTTTTTATGCGTTTGAAGACGATGCCGAAGTGGCGTTCGCCGACCTCCACGAAGACGGGCGATACTTGTATCCGGGCACCGGCGCCGCCGACGAAACCGGCAGCGGCGAGGCAGCCGGCAGCAAACTCAACATTCCGCTTGACCCGGGCAGCGACGACCAAGCGTTCCACCGAGTCTGGCCGCAAGTGGAAGACTATCTGCGCAACTTCAAACCCGAAATCATTTTATTGCAAGCCGGCGCCGACAGCATTGCCGGCGACCCCATCACGCATATGCGGTTTTCACCGGCGGCGCACGGGCACGCCGCCAAAAGTTTGGTGCGCATCGCCGATGAATTCTGCCATGGGCGCATCATCGCCATGGGCGGCGGCGGGTATAACCGCACCAACCTTGCGTTGGGCTGGAACGAAGTGTTGAAGGCATTGTTA
>JAHRAW010000228.1 GCA_020027415.1 Gammaproteobacteria bacterium | reverse complement strand
CGGCACGACGACGTCGGTTTCGTGCGCCAACGTGACCAGGTGGCGCAGCAGGTCGAGGTTGAGAAACGGCATATCGCAGGCGACGACCGAACAGCAAGAGTTGGAGGTAGAGTTGATAGTGGCGATTGCGATGGAAGTGGGTTTGCGTTTTGCGATTCGCGAAGGCGGTCGCACCGTGGGCGCCGGCGTGGTTACTAAAGTTGTCAAATGACGATTGACGCTTGGCAATTGACGTGCGATACCACAGTTGCGGGGGTTGCGAGCGCGATTCGCGCGGGGCTCCCGCCGGAATGTCAGAAAGAAGGCCAGTAGCTCAATTGGCAGAGCAGCGGTCTCCAAAACCGCAGGTTGGGGGTTCGATTCCCTCCTGGCCTGCCACAAGTGTGATATGAGCCGATTCAGAACCGATAGGTTTCGCAGTCATAGACAAGATTAAACTAATTTTCGCCGGGCTGCTCATTGCCGCCGCCGTAGCGCTTTACTACCAGTTCAGCGACTGGTTGCAGGTTGCGCGGGTGGGCGTGGTGCTGGCTGGGGTGGCGTTGGCGGTGGCGGTTGCTATGACTACCGAAGCCGGCAGAGCCACTGTGCGGTTCGCCAAAGGCGCCAACATTGAGCGTCAGAAAGTCGTATGGCCAAACCGCCGAGAAGCGATGCAAGTGACTGGTTTGGTAATTGTAATGGTGATTTTATTCGGGCTGTATCTATGGTTGCTGGATTCGTTGTCGTTTTATGCGATTTACGACCTGATTCTTGGGTTGCAGTAGTGATTGAGTCATGAACGAACCGACCGCCGCCGTCACCGCCGCCCCGTCGGCGCCCGAAAAAGATGCGCAAGGGCAAGCCGCGCAAGAGAAGCGTTGGTATGTGATTCAAGCCTATTCCGGGTATGAACCGCAAGTGCAAAAATCGTTGCGCGAACATATTGAGCGAAACGCCATGCAAGATTATTTTGGCGACATTTTAGTGCCCACCGAAGAAGTGGTGGAAATGAAAAACGGGCAGAAGCGCACCAGCACGCGCAAATTCTTCCCCGGGTATGTGTTGGCGCATATGCATATGAGCGATGAAACATGGCATTTAGTCAAAAATGTGCCGAAGGTATCCGGCTTCATCGGCGGGGTTGAAAACCGACCGATTCCGATTAGCGACCGCGAAGCCGAAGAAATCATCCAGCAAATTTCGGACAGCGTGGAGAAGCCGAAGATGAAATTTACTTTTGCGCCCGGGGAACTGGTGCGGATTATTGACGGACCGTTCGCGGAGTTCAATGGCACGGTGGAAGACGCCAATTTTGAGAAAGCCAAACTGCGCGTCTCGGTCACAATTTTTGGGCGTTCAACGCCGGTGGAGTTGGATTTCACTCAGGTGGCAAAAGGCTGATTGATATCTTAGTGGGTTCGGCGTTTGCGCCTTTGACCTTTGATGACGCAACGGAAAACAACGATGGCAAAGAAAATCGATTCGTATATTAAACTGCAAGTGCCGGCTGGGGACGCCAAGCCGGGGCCGCCGATTGGTCCCGCCCTGGGGCAGCGCGGCATCAATATCATGGAGTTTTGCAAAGTGTTCAACGCCGAAACCGGGAGTATGGAAAAGGGCTTGCCGGTGCCGGTGGTGATTACGGTATATGTCGACAAAAGTTTCACCTTCATCAAAAAGACTCCGCCGGCGGCGGTGTTGTTAAAAAAAGCGGCCGGCATAGAAAAAGGTAGCGGCACTCCCAATCGCGACAAAGTCGGTCGAGTAACGCGCGCGCAACTTGAGGAAATCGCCAAAACGAAGCAAGCGGATTTGAACGCGTATGACCTGCAACAGGCGGTGCGCATCATCGCCGGTAGCGCGCGCAGCATGGGCATTGAGACGGAGGCGGTATAGTCATGCCGAAAGCCGGGAAAAAAATTCGCGCAGCAACCGAAAAAGTGGGGCGCGAAAAACAATACGCGGTGCGCGAGGCGTTATCCTTGGTGAAAGAGTTGGCGACCGCGGGCTTTGACGAATCGGTGGATGTGGCGGTCAACCTTGGCGTCAACGCGCGCAAATCCGAGCAAAATGTTCGCGGCGCCACGGTGTTGCCGAAAGGCACCGGTAAAACGTTGCGGGTGGCGGTGTTTGCGGATGGCGCTAATGCGCAAGCGGCGCGCGCCGCCGGCGCCGATTTAGTCGGGCTGGAAGACCTCGCCGCCGCCGTCAAACAAGGGAAAATTGAATTTGATGTATGCATCGCCACGCCGGATTCCATGCGCGTGGTCGGGCAACTGGGACAGATTTTAGGTCCGCGCGGTCTGATGCCAAACCCCAAAGTGGGTAGCGTGACCGACGATGTCAGCGCGGCGGTGCGCGACATCAAATCTGGGCAAGTGCAATATCGCATCGACAAAGCCGGGCTCATTCATTGCCCGATTGGCCGGGCGTCCTTTCCAGTTGAACATCTGGAAGAGAACCTGAATGCGCTGGTGAGCGCATTGCTGAAATCAAAGCCCGCTTCATCCAAGGGGCAATATATTCGCCGAGTCGCATTGTCCAGCACAATGGGGCCCGGGGTGAAAGTGGAACGCGGCAGTATTCCCGCGATCCGATAAATTTGGCTATCCCTGATTCGGTTTTGTGTTTGTTTTGATGGTTGCCCGGCGGTTGCAACCATCGGCAAAACCTGAGTCATGGAGTTGTCAAAGACCGCAGGTGAGTAGACGACTCTTAAGTGTCCATCGGTAAAATTGGCTACGGCGAATTTTACCGATGGTAGCCTGCGCAGACGGTGTTCCAAAGGTGGCAACCAATCCACTGCGGAACATCATTTTTAGCCGGAGAGTGCTTGTATGAGTTTAAGTATCCAGCAGAAAAAAGCCGTGGTCAGCGCGGCGACTGAGGCGCTCGCCACGGCGCAAGCCGGGGTGTTAGCCGAGTATCGCGGTTTGACCGTCGCCCAGTTGACCGCGTTGCGCGGCGCGGCGCGGCGGCAAGGCGTGTGGGTCAAGGTTGTTAAAAACAACCTTGCCAAGCGCGTGGTCGCAGACTCCAGTTTTGCGTGTTTATCCGAACACTTCGTCGGACCGGTGATTTTCTCAGTAGCCGAAGATCCGCTCGCGGTCGCCAAGGTTATGGCGCAATTCGCCAAAGAGCATGACAATTTCCACCTCACCGTGGGCGTTATGCATGGCGCGTTGTTGGATGTGCGCACGATTGAGCGGTTGGCAAAACTGCCGGGGCGAGATGAACTCATCGCACAGCTGATGGGCGCCATGCGCGCGCCGTTGCAGAAATTAACTGCAACGCTGCATGCTATACCGAGCCAATTCGTTCGCACGGCGGCAGCGGTTGCGCGCGCGAAAGAAGCGGCTTAACCGAACTGCGGGTCTCAGTAGATAGAGCAAGCAGCGCGGGCGCGAGCATCGTGTTGATCGGTTGGCGGCGGCGCATCAGCAACTCCATTGAAATTTCATTTTTGTGTGGTTAGTGATCAGGAGTAACAAACTATGGCTTTAAGCAAACAAGAAATCCTTGACGGCATCGCCAATATGTCGGTTCTTGACCTGTCTGAGTTGATTAAGGACATGGAAGAGAAATTCGGCGTTTCCGCCGCGGTGGCGGCGGTTGCAGCCCCGAGCGCGGCGCCCGGCGAAGCCGCCGTGGCCGAGGAGCAAACAGAATTCAACCTAATCTTGAGCGGCTTCGGCGATAAAAAAGTCGCCGTCATCAAAGTGGCGCGCGCGATTACCGGGCTGGGCTTAAAAGAAGCCAAAGACCTGGTTGAGTCGGCGCCCTCGTCGCTCAAAGAGGGGCTCAAAAAAGAGGAGGCGGACGGCTTCAAGAAGCAGATTGAGGATGCCGGCGGCACCGCCGAAGTCAAGTGATGGTCTGCTTGTAGCCGGCGTGGGCGTGACCGCGCCCGACTTTCCGCCGTGCGCGCGGAAGCGGTGCGCTCGCTCTCGGCGCATGACATGAATTGGTGCTGACCTAATCGGTATCGGTATCGGTGGTGGTTTGTCATGGCTTGCCGGCGGCGGTGACAAATGATGCTTTCGCGCGTTGGTGGATCGCTCCGCGCGGAAATGAAAAGTGTGGCGCGATCTAACTTAATTAAGTTAAGCAAGAGGGCAATTCATGGGTTATTCCTTTACCGAAAAAAAGCGGATTCGCAAGAGTTTTAGCAAACGCGTAGATCACTTCCCAGTGCCGTATCTGTTGGACACGCAGAAACAATCTTATCATCAATATCTGCAAGACGATGTATCGCCGCAGCAACGCATTGATCGCGGCATCCAAGCGGCTTTCAAGTCGGTATTTCCGATTGCCAGTTACAGCGGCAATGTCATTTTGGAGTTCGTCAGTTACCAGTTAGGGAAGCCGCCGTTTGATGTCGCTGAGTGTCAGCGGCGCGGGCTGATGTACGCGTGCCCGTTGCGCGCGTTGATGCGGCTGAAGATATTCAACAAAGGGGGCAGCAACAAGCGCGTCAAGGAAGTGCGCGAGAACACCGTTTATCTTGGCGACATGCCGTTGATGACTGAAAACGGCACCTTTGTGGTCAATGGCACCGAGCGGGTGGTGGTGTCCCAATTGCATCGCTCGCCGGGCGTCATCTTTGACCATGACGGCGGCAAAAGCCATGTTTCCGGCAAGTTGTTATTTTCCGCGCGCGTGATTCCCTATCGCGGCTCGTGGCTGGACTTTGAATTTGATTTCAAAGACCTGCTGTATGTACGCATTGACCGCCGCCGCAAATTGTTAGGCACGGTTTTGTTGCGGGCGCTTGGCTACAGCACCAACGACATCCTCGCGATGTTTTTTGAGAACGACCACATCACCATGAGGCAGAAAAGTTACTCCATGCAACTGGTGCCGGAGCGGTTGCGCGGGCAACAACTGGAATTTGATATTAAACATCCCGCCAAGAAAGGCGCCGCGCAGGTGGTCGTGGAACGGGGCAAGCGCGTCACCGCCCGCCACCTGCAGATATTGAGCCAAGCCGGTCTCAAGAAAATTGAAGTGCCGAAAGACTTTATCGTGAATCGCATCTTGGCGAAGGACAATGCGCTCCAACAAGCGGTCGCCGTGGTTGCGCTGACCAAGAGCGGCTTAACCGAATTGGGCGTAGAAATTAGCGACACCGCCTACCACTTGCAAGAGGTGATCGATCGCGACAGCGGAGAGGTGCTGTTTTCAGCGGCGCAGCTAGTGGAGTTTTTCGGCGCCAAGTCGGCGCCGGCGAGCCGCGCAGACGGCGCGCAAATTGACGGAGAACGGCTCCCCAAAATAACCGATGCGCGGCTGGAAAAGTTGCAGAAAGACCTGCTCAAAAAAGAAATCAACGCAGTCGGACTGCATATGGTTTTACCTGCCAACACGCAAATCACGGCGTCGGTGTTGGACAAGTTGCGGGCAAGCGGCAGCAAACAGCTTGAAACCATCGCCACCAATGACATTAATTGCGGTCCTTTTATTTCCGATACCTTGCGCGCGGACGCCACGCGCTCGGAAGAACAGGCGCGCGAGGAAATCTACCGGGTGATGCGCCCCGGCGAACCGCCCACCAAAGACCCCGCCGCCGCGCTGTTCACCAACCTGTTTTTCAACCCCGAACGTTATGACTTGTCGGCGGTGGGGCGCATGAAGTTGAACCGCTGTCTCGGTCGGGAGAGCGACGAAGGTCCCGGCACATTAAGCAAGCAGGACATCATTGAGGTGATGAAAAGAATCGTCGCGCTACGAAACGGCAAAGGCGAGTCGGATGATATTGACAACCTCAGCAATCGCCGCGTGCGCTCGGTGGGCGAGTTGGTGGAAAACCAATTTCGCATCGGCTTGGTGCGGGTTGAGCGCTCGGTCAAAGAAAAACTGAATCTGGTGGAGAGCGAAAACTTAACGCCGCAGGATTTAATCAACGCCAAGCCGGTTTCGGCGGTGGTGAAGGAATTCTTCGGTTCCAGCCAGTTGTCGCAGTTTATGGATCAGACCAATCCGTTGGCTGAGGTGACGCATAAACGCCGAGTTTCGGCGCTTGGTCCGGGCGGCTTGACTCGCTCGCGCGCCGGCTTTGAAGTGCGCGATGTGCATCCCACCCACTATGGCAGGGTGTGCCCGGTGGAAACCCCGGAGGGACCCAACATCGGCTTAATTAACTCGCTCGCCTGTTTTGCCCGCACCAACGAATACGGCTTTCTGGAAACGCCGTATCGCAAAGTGGAAAAGGGCAGGATTACTGAGCAAGTGGATTATCTGTCGGCGATTGAAGAGTATAACTTCGTAATCGCGCAAGCCAACGCGGCCCGCGATGCGCGCGGCAAGTTCACCGATGAACTGGTGTTATGCCGACATAAAAATGAATTTTCGCTGGCGGCGCCGCCGCAGATTGATTATGTGGATGTGGCGCCGCAGCAAATCGTCTCCGTGGCCGCTTCGTTGGTGCCTTTCTTGGAACACGATGACGCCAATCGCGCGCTGATGGGCGCCAACATGCAACGGCAAGCGGTGCCGCTGATCCGCAGCGAAAAACCGTTGGTAGGCACCGGCATGGAGCGCAGCGTGGCGGTTGATTCCGGGGTCACGGTGATTGCCCGCCGCGGCGGCGTGGTGGATTCCGTGGATGCGTCGCGAATCGTGGTGCGGGTCCATGACGACGAAAGCGTTGCCAGCGAGCCGGGCGTGGATATTTACAATCTCACCAAATATCAGCGCTCCAATCAAGATACCACCATCAACCAGCGACCGCTGGTCAAACTGGGCGATGAAGTCGCGCGCAACGATGTGTTGGCGGACGGTCCGGCAACCGACCTCGGCGAATTGGCGCTTGGGCAAAACGTGTTGGTCGCGTTCATGCCGTGGAACGGCTACAACTTTGAAGACTCAATTTTAATCTCCGAGCGCTTGGTTAAGGAAGATGTGTATACCTCCATTCACATTGAAGAGTTGTCCTGCGTGGCGCGCGAGACCAAAAGCGGCGTCGAGGAAATCAGCCGCGACATTCCCAATGTAGGGGAAGGGGCGCTGTCCAAACTGGATGAATCCGGCATCGTTTATATCGGCGCCACGGTGCAGCCGGGGGATGTGTTGGTGGGCAAGATCACTCCCAAAGAAGAAACCCAACTGACTCCCGAAGAGAAGTTGTTGCGCGCCATTTTCGGCGAGAAAGCCTCGGATGTGAAGGATACTTCACTGCGCCTGCCATCCGGCATGAAGGGTACCGTGATTGATGTGCAAGTGTTCACCCGCGAAGGGCTGGAAAAAGACGCGCGCGCCACCGCCAACGACAATGAGGAACTGGCGATGGTGCGCAAAGATATTGACGACCAGAGCCGAATCTTGGAAGCGGATTCTTATGCGCGCATTGAGAAACTGCTGCATAACCATGTCGCCGAGGGCGGTCCAAAAGGGCTCAAAGCCGACGAAAAAATCACCAAGAATTACCTTGAACAATTGTCCCACAAGCAGTGGTTTGAAATTCGCCTGCGCAACGAACAAGCCAACGCCGGCATTGAGAAAATCCGCGACCAGTTGCAAGCCCAGCGCGCGGAATTTGCGCAGCGTTTCGAGGAGAAGAAGGAAAAAATACAGATGGGCGATGACCTGTCTCCCAGCGTCTTAAAAATCGTCAAGGCTTTTGTTGCGGTCAAACGCCGCCTGCAGCCCGGCGACAAAATGGCTGGGCGGCACGGCAACAAAGGCGTGATCTCCAAGATTGTCGCCGAGGAAGACATGCCCTACATGGCGGACGGCACCCCGGTGGACATCTGTCTGAATCCGTTGGGCGTGCCGTCGCGCATGAACATCGGTCAAGTGTTGGAGACCCACCTTGGCTGGGCGGCGAAAGCCATCGGCAAAAAAATTGACGACTTGTTGCGCGCCAATAGCAAGCCGGAGCAACTCCGCGAATTCCTGGGCAAGGTGTATAACACCAGCGGCAAAAAGGAATCGCTGGGGTCGTTTTCCAAACAGGAACTGCTGGACTTATGCCACCACCTGCGCGCCGGTGTGCCGATGGCGACGCCGGTGTTTGACGGCGCGCATGAGAGCGAAATCAAAGGCATGCTGAAACTTGCCAAGTTGCCGCAAAGCGGACAAATCACCTTGTATGACGGGCGCACCGGCGAAGCGTTTGATAGACCGGTCACCTGCGGTTACATGTACATTCTCAAACTAAACCATCTGGTGGACGACAAGATGCACGCGCGTTCCACTGGCCCGTATAGCCTGATTACCCAGCAGCCGTTGGGCGGCAAGGCGCAGTTCGGCGGTCAACGTTTTGGCGAGATGGAAGTGTGGGCGTTGGAAGCCTACGGCGCCGCCTATGTGCTGCAGGAGATGCTCACGGTCAAATCGGACGATGTCGCCGGGCGCTCCAAAATATACGAAAACATCATTAGCGGCGAGCATGCAACCAACACCGGCATGCCCGCTTCCTTCAACGTGTTAGTCAAGGAAATCCGCTCGCTGGGGCTCAATCTAAATCTCAGAGAAGGCGGCGCTTTGTCGGCAACCGAAACCCGAGGCCTGTAAGAGGGGCGCATTATGAAAGACATTTTCAACCTACTCAAGCAAAGCGAAACGGCGGAAGATTTTGACGCCATCCGCGTTAGCATCGCCTCGGCGGAGAAAATTCGCTCGTGGTCGTTTGGCGAAGTAAAGAAGCCGGAAACCGTTAATTACCGCACCTTCAAGCCGGAGCGGGACGGATTATTTTGCGCCAAACTATTCGGTCCAGTGAGCGATTACGAATGCTTGTGCGGTAAATACAAGCGCCTCAAACATCGCGGCGCGGTGTGCGAGAAGTGCGGCGTGGAAGTCACTTTGGCGAAGGTGCGCCGCGAGCGCATGGGGCATATTGAACTGGCGGCGCCGTGCGCGCATATCTGGTTTCTCAAATCGTTGCCATCGCGGTTGGGGCTGTTCCTTGACATGAGCGTGCGCGATTTGGAGCGCGTGTTGTATTTTGAAGCCTATATGGTCATTGCCCCGGGGCTGACCGACTTTAAGCGCGGCGAGTTGTTGAGCGAGGAAGCCTATCGGAGTGCGATTGAAACGTATGGCGATGAATTTGAAGCGAGCATCGGCGCCGAGGCGATTCGCGCGCTGATGCGCGAGATTGACATGCAGGAAGAATTGCTTGAACTGCGCGAACAAATCAACGCCACCAAATCCGAAACCAAAATCAAAAAACTAACCAGCCGTTTGCGCGTGCTGGAAGCCTTCATTAAATCCGGCAACAAACCGCACGGCATGATCTTAGAAGTGTTGCCGGTGTTGCCGCCGGACCTGCGACCGTTGGTGCCGCTGGAAGGCGGTCGATTCGCCACTTCAGACTTGAACGAATTGTATCGCCGGGTGATCAACCGCAATAATCGTCTGAAGCGATTCCTTGATTTGAACGCCCCGGATCTAATCGTGCGCAATGAAAAACGCATGCTGCAAGAATCCGTGGACGCGTTGCTTGACAACGGTCGACGCGGGCGCGCCGTCACCGGCAAAAACAAGCGGCAACTGAAATCCATTTCCGACATGATCAAAGGCAAGCAGGGGCGTTTTCGGCAAAACCTGTTGGGCAAGCGCGTGGATTATTCCGGGCGTTCGGTTATCGTGGTGGGTCCGACGTTGCGCTTGCATCAGTGCGGCTTGCCCAAGAAAATGGCGCTGGAACTGTTCAAGCCGTTTGTGTTCGGCAAACTGGAGCGGGACGGCTTGTCCGCCACCATCAAGCAGTCCAAAAAGATGGTGGAAATGGAAGTGCCGGAGGTGTGGGATATCCTGGAAGAAGTCATCCGCGAACACCCGATCATGCTGAATCGTGCGCCCACCTTGCATCGGTTGGGCATTCAAGCGTTTGAGCCGGTGTTGATTGAAGGCAAGGCGATTCAGTTGCATCCGCTGGTTTGCACCGCCTATAACGCCGATTTTGACGGCGACCAGATGGCGGTGCATGTGCCGATTTCCATCGAGGCGCAACTGGAAGCCC
>JAHRAW010000196.1 GCA_020027415.1 Gammaproteobacteria bacterium | reverse complement strand
TGACGAATTTTAATTTATTTTTTCTCTTCAAACTGATTTTCCGCGCCGCTTCCCGCGTCTTCTTGTAACTCCCACATCTGCGCGTAGAGTCCGCGGCGCGACAATAACTGCGTGTGGTTGCCGCGTTCAACAATCTTGCCTTGGTCTAACACGATGATTTGATCGGCGTTGACGATGGTGGAAAGGCGGTGGGCGATGACTACGGTGGTGCTGTTTTGCGCCACGCGGTTGAGCGCCTCTTGAATGGCTTTTTCGGAGCGGCTGTCCAGCGACGAAGTGGCTTCGTCAAAAATTAAGATGGGCGCGTTTTTCAACGCGGCGCGCGCAATCGCCACTCGCTGCTTTTCGCCGCCGGATAATTTCAAGCCGCGCTCGCCAACCAGAATGTCATACCCTTGCGGATGCTGCGCGATGAATTGGTCAAGGCGCGCGATTTTCGCCGCCGCTGCGATTTCCTTCTGGGTTGCCGACGGGCGACCATACGCGATGTTATAGCCGATGGTTTCATTGAACAGCACCGTGTCTTGCGGCACTACACCCATTGCCGCGCGCAGGCTGAGCAAGGTCACGGTCTTAAGGTCTTGTCCGTCAATGCGAATTTGTCCTTGCCGCGGGTCGTAAAAGCGCAGCAACAATCGTGCGATGGTTGATTTACCGGCGCCCGAGGCGCCGACCACCGCCATCATCTGCCCGCCGGCGACACAAAAATCAATGTCGTGAAGGATCGGATAATCGTCATGGTAGCGAAAGCAAACTTTCTCAAAACGAATTTCCCCTTTGTCCAAGCGTAAGGGCTTGGCGTTCGCTTGCTGGATCACGCCGGGCTTTTCATCCAACAAGTCAAACATGCGCTCCATATCCACCAGCGAGTGGCGGAGGTCGCGGTATATTGAGCCCATGAAATTCAACGGAATATACAATTGAATCAAAAATGCATTGACCATGACAAAATCGCCCAAGGTCATGCTGCCGTCCGCCACGCCGCGCGCTGCCAACACCATCAGCGCGGTCAAACCGGCGGCGACGATCATTCCTTGTCCGATATTGAGGCAGGCTAAGGAAGAATTGCTTTTCAGCGCAGCGCGCACCCAACCAAGCAAGGAATTTTCATAACGGCGCATCTCAACCGCTTCATTGCCGAAGGCTTTAACCGTCTCGTAGTTCAGCAAGGAATCCAGCGCGTGGGTACTGGCAAACGATTCTGCGGCGTTCATTTGCACGCGGTACTTGGTTCGCCAACTGGTTATGCCGACGGTGAAAACGCTATACAGCGCAATCATCGCGATGGTGAGCAACGCAAAACTGAGCGCAAAGCGCGACCACAAGATAAACAACACCACGCTCAATTCAAACACCACTGGCATAATGTTGAACACAAACATTCGGAGGAAGTTGGTGATCGCCATGGTGCCGCGTTCAACATCCCTGGATAAGGCGCCGGTTTTGCGGTCAAGGTGAAAGCCCAGCGACAGCGCGTGCAGATGCTGAAATACCTGCATGGAAATATGATGAATGATTTGTAAACTGGCGCGCGAGAACACTACATTGCGCGCTTCATTAAACAGCACCGCGCTGAACCGCAACACGCCATAGCCGAACAGCAACGCCAACGGTACCATCAGCACGACATGGGCGGCGGAAGACGTCGGCGATAAAGCGGCGGGCGCGCCTTGCAGAGCATCAACGATCGCCTTGAGTAGAATCGGCACCAAGATATTGGCAACCCGAGCCAGCATCAGAAACACCAAGCCAATCGCGACGCGGTAACGATAGCGCCATAGATACGGCAGCAAACGATTCACCGGCGCCCAGTTGCCGCCTTGTTCGGTATCCATATGGAAGCGGGCGGAGCGGAAGCGAGAGGACATTGGTCAGCGCATGCAATCGGCAAAGGCGCGTTCAGTATGCGCTTTCATTGCGCGGTGGGTTGGGGTGGATTTTGCATCCATGCGATGCAATCTCAATCTCAATGCAGTCGGGCAGTCGCAGTCGGCAATGCCACCATCTAAGCCACGAGGTAACGCGCAATTCCGGTGGCGTGATGAGATGGAATGAAAACGAATTTAGGATTGTTTAGGATTTAATAAACGCATCCAGTTAGTTCGCGGCGGCGTATCCGCAGCCTCGCCGCAACTAATGCCGCGAACCCAGGAAGTTAAGCAGGTCAATATCCGTGATGATGCCGAGCAGTTTGTCACCATCCTCCGGGTCGGTCACCAACGGCACCTTGCCTTCGGTGACCAGTTTGGAAATCCGTTCAATGGAATCGGCGACGGTTACATATTCCACCGAAGTATCCACTAAATCATCAATTGGGTCTTCCAAATTCGCCTGTTGATGAAACAACGATTTTAGAATCACGCTTTCACGCACGATGCCTTTGATCCAACCTTTTTCATCCTGCACCGGCATCTGGCTGACGCCGGCTTCGCTCAACTGCGAAATTACCATGGAGATCGGGTCGCTCTGGTTCGCCATGATCAGGGCGTCCGGTTTCTTATTGAGGGCGCGCATTAAATCTCCCGCATTGCCGGTTTTGGATTCGAGAAAACCGACTTCGCGCATCCAGTCATCGTCATACACTTTGGAACTATACCGATTGCCGCTATCGGGAAAAATAACCAACACATTTTTCCCGTGCAGCCGCTTGCCTTGTTGCTTCACCCATTTGAGCGCGCCGACAACCGCACCGCCGGAGGACACCCCGGAATAAATTCCCTCGCTGGTCAACAACTCGCGCGTCATTAGAAACGACTCCTTGTCGCCGACCTGCACCATATCGTCAATTTGCGCGAAATCATAGTTATCGGGAATGAAGTCTTCGCCGATGCCCTCAATCAAATAGCCTTCCGCCGGCGTTTTATTTTCGCCGGTCTTAAACACCTCATAGACAATGGAGCCGATGGGATCCACCGCCACGATTTCCACGCCCGATTTTTTTTCTTTCAAGTATTTTCCGCAGCCGGTGATCGTGCCGCCGGTGCCAATGCCGGCGACCAACACATCAATCTCCGGCATCTGTTCAAGAATCTCCGGGGCGGTGTGCTGATAATGATATTCGCGATTGGAAAGATTATTATATTGGTCAATATACAACGAGTTGGGAATCTCTTGCGCCAACCGTCGCGACACCGAGTAGTAACTGCGCGGGTCGTCCGGCTCCACCGCAGTCGGCGTAACCACCACCCGCGCGCCGAAAGAACGCAGATTTTTAATTTTCTCCTGCGACATTTTGTCCGGCAAGATGAACACGCACTGATAGCCTTTAATCGCCGCGGCCATCGCCAACCCTACACCGGTATTGCCGCTGGTGCCTTCAATGATGGTGCCGCCGGGCTTTAGCCTACCGTTGCGTTCGGCGTCCTCAATCATCCAAAACCCGATGCGATCTTTGATGGAGCCGCCGGGGTTGATGAACTCCAGTTTGGCGTAGAAATTCGCCGCCGAATTCACCGCCACGCGATTCAACCGCACGATTGGCGTATTGCCAATGGCGTCCAGGACGGAGTTGTAGATCATGGCTTGGGAATGTTGCTAATCATTGGATTATCGCCATGCATTCGGTATTCGGTATTCAGATTCGGCGAAGCGACGACCCGTTTATGCAAGTGTTATCGATTCGTCACCGAAACCCCTCCAAAGTATGGCTGATTTTACGCCATTTTTGGCAGACTATACCGAACCGCCGCCCAG
>JAHRAW010000162.1 GCA_020027415.1 Gammaproteobacteria bacterium | reverse complement strand
CAAAAAGTACATCCAAACGGCATCCGCTTGGGCGTTATCAAAGAATGGAACGCCAAGTGGTATGCCAACAAGAGAGCCTACGCAGCCACTTTGGCGAGCGACCTGAAGGTGCGTGAATTCATCTCGCGGCGCTTGCGCAATGCGGCGCTGAGCAAGATCATCATTGACCGCCCGTCGCAGAACCTGAACATCACCATTTTCACCGCGCGCCCCGGCATCGTCATCGGTAAAAAAGGCGAAGACATTGAACGCCTGCGCCGCCAACTTGGGAAGATGAACGGCACTTCGGTGAAAGTGGCGGTGGAGGAAATTCGCAAGCCGGAGTTGGACGCCAAACTGGTGGCGGAAAACATCTGCCAGCAACTGGAAAAACGCATCATGTTTCGGCGGGCGATGAAACGCGCGGTGCAAAACTCCATGCGACTCGGCGCCGAAGGCATCAAAATCATGCTTGCCGGGCGGCTGAACGGCGCTGAAATCGCGCGCTCTGAATGGTATCGGGAAGGGCGCGTGCCGTTGCACACGCTGCGTGCCGACATTGACTATGGCGTGCATGAAGCGCACACCACCTACGGCATTATCGGCGTCAAGGTTTGGATTTTCAAAGGCGAAGTGCTGGCGCCGCGCAAGGTGTCCGCGGAGCGCGCCGAACATGGCGGCGAAGCGGCGTAGCCATACAAATTAATGTCGGTGACAGCTGATGCTTCAACCAAAACGAACCAAATTCCGCAAACAGCAA
This sequence comes from Gammaproteobacteria bacterium, assembly GCA_020027415.1. GTDB lineage: Bacteria > Pseudomonadota > Gammaproteobacteria > Arenicellales > Poriferihabitantaceae > JAHRAW01. The sequence goes on along the minus strand of JAHRAW010000162.1, from coordinate 5,517 downwards.
AAGGGGCGCAATCGCGGGCTTGCCACGCGCGGCAATCGCGTCAGTTTCGGCGAATACGGGTTGCAGTCGTCCAGCAGAGGGCGGCTGACCGCGCGCCAAATTGAAGCGGCGCGGCGCGCCATTACCCGCCATGTTAAGCGCGGCGGGCGCATTTGGATTCGCGTCTTTCCGGATAAGCCGGTGTCCAAGAAACCGCTTGAAGTGCGCATGGGTAAAGGCAAGGGCAATCCGGAATACTGGGTGGCGTTGATTCAGCCGGGCGCGATGCTGTATGAAATCGCCGGCATACCGGAGAGTTTGGCGCGCCAGGCGTTTCGGTTGGCGGGCGCAAAATTGCCGTTGCGCACCCATTTTGCGCGCCGACAAGTGGGCTAACAAGCGAACCATTCTCATTCTATTACCGGCTGCTAACTACGAACGAAGTAAGCGATCAAGCATGAAGGCTTCCGAACGAGTCACTGAGTTAAGGGCGAAGAACGCCGAGCAACTGCGTAGCCAGTTGGTTGAGTTGCGTCGCGAGCAGTTCCAACTCCGGATGCAACGCGGCGCCGGGCAGTTGGCCAATCCGTCGCGTTTTAATCTGATTCGCAAAGACATTGCTCGCATTAAAACTTTTCTCACCGAGCGAGCCAACCGCGAAACTGAAAACTAGTAAGGCAATTCAAATGGCGACCGAGAGCACTGAAAAAACCAAAGCGCAGCAGCAAACTCAGGCTGCAACGCAGACTGCGGCGCATTCGTTGCAGGGCAATGTGATTAAAGCCGGCGCCGACAAAACCATTACCGTTTTGATTGAGCGCAAGATTAAGCATCCGCTGTATAAAAAATACATTCGGCGGTCAACCAAAGTGCATGCGCACGATGAAAAAAACGAGTGCCGCGTGGGGGACAATGTGGTGGTTGAAACTTGCCGCCCGCTGTCAAAAACGAAGAGTTGGCGGTTGCTTGAAGTGGTCAGCAAGGGAGCTTAGTGGGCGCTATGATTCAAATGCAGACTGTACTTTCGGTTGCCGACAACAGCGGTGCAAAACGGGTTATGTGCATCAAGGTTTTGGGTGGCTCAAAACGCCGCTACGCCGGTATCGGCGACATCATCAAAATTAGCATCAAGGAGGCGTTGCCGAACAGCCGCGTCAAAAAAGGCGATATTTACGATGCGGTGGTGGTGCGCACGCGCAGCGGAGTGCGCCGCCCGGATGGTTCGGTGATTCGCTTTGACCGCAATTCGGCGGTGCTGCTGAACGCCAGCCACCAGCCGCTCGGCACCCGTATTTTCGGTCCGGTGACGCGCGAACTGCGCTCCGAGAAGTTCATGCGAATCATTTCTTTGGCTCCCGAAGTGCTGTAACGATGCATCATTTATGCCGCCGTATGCCGGCGCTTAAAAACACCGTCCGATAGAGAGACAATAACCATGCAACGAATCAAAAAAGGGGATGATGTAGTGGTCATCGCCGGTCGCGACAAGGGCAAGCGCGGCAATGTGTTGCGCGTGCTCAAAGACGAGCGCGGCGGACGCGCGTTGGTGGATAATGCGTGCCTGATCAAACGCCATACCCGCGGCAATCCCAAGAGTGGGGAAAGCGGCGGTATTATTGAGAAAGAGGCGCCGATTCACATGTCCAATCTGGCGTTATACAACCCCGCCAGCGGCAAGGGCGAACGCGTCGGCTTTAAAACTTTGAAAGACGGGCGCAAAGTTCGCTATTTCGTTTCCAACGGCGAAGTGGTTGACCTGACTTGAGCCAGCCGCCCAAGACCAGCCACCTTAACGAACCCAACTCTTAGTCGACCCGCCTTAAGCGACCAACGCCAATCAACGGCAACCAACCATGGCTAAATTACAACAGCAGTTCAAAGAGCAAATTGAGCCGGCGTTGCGCAAGCAATTAAACTTGCGCAGCAACATGCAGACGCCCCGCCTCAGCAAAATCACCTTGAACATAGGCTTGGGCGAGGCGGTGGCGAACAAGAAAGTGTTGCCGGCGGCGGCCGGCGATCTGGCGCGAATCAGCGGACAGAAAGCGGTCATCACCAAAGCGAGAAAATCTGAAGCGGCGTTCAAAATTCGCGAAGGCTGGCCGATTGGCGCGAAAGTCACGCTGCGACGCGAGCGCATGTATGAATTCATGGAGCGCCTGATTAATGTGGCAATCCCGCGCATCCGCGATTTTCGCGGCTTGTCCGCCAAGTCGTTTGATGGGCGCGGCAACTATAGTTTCGGGCTTAAAGAGCAGATTGTGTTTCCCGAAATTGACTACGACACCATTGACGCCACGCGCGGCATGGATATTTGCATCACCACCACCGCCCGCACCGACCAGCATGCCAAAGCATTGTTGAAGGCGATTAATTTTCCGGTGCAGAACTAAGTAAAACTAAGTGGAACGAAGCGAAACGAAGAGGCATTAAATCAATGGCAAAGAAATCCATTATTGCGCGGGAACATAAGCGGCGGCAGTTGGTTGAAAAACACGCGCCGCAGCGCGCCCAACTGGTCAAGACCATCGCCGCCCAACAAACCAGTGCCAATGAGCAGTGGGAGGCGATGTTGGCGTTGCAGAAATTGCCGCGCGATTCAAGCCGTTCACGGCAACGCAATCGTTGCGCGCTGACCGGGCGCGGGCGCGGCTATTTCAGAAAATTCGGGCTGTGCCGCAACAAACTGCGCGAAGTCATCATGCGCGGCGAAGCGCCTGGCGTGGTCAAATCCAGTTGGTAAAGGAGACTAAAACGATGAGTATGTCCGACCCGATCGCCGATATGCTAACGCGCATCCGCAACGCTTCGCAAGCCAACAAAGTCAGCGTGTGCATGCCGGCTTCGCGCAGCAAAGCAGCCATCGCCGTGGTGTTGCAAGCGGAAGGCTATATTGAAGGCTCTGAAGTTCATGGCGAAGGCGCCGCCAAAACTTTGCAAGTGCGCTTGAAGTATTTTCAGGGCAGTCCGGTGATTGAAGAAATCAAGCGCGCCAGCCGCCCCGGGTGTCGCATTTATGCGCGCAGCACGGAGTTGCCGGCGGTGCGCGACGGGCTTGGGGTCGCGCTAATCTCCACTTCGCAAGGCGTGATGAGCGACAAATTGGCACGCCAGAAACAACTCGGCGGCGAAGTGCTGTGCACGGTGTTTTAGCCGCCGATTCACTCTAAGTACAAACCAAGCACAAACCAAGCAACCACAGAGCATTTAACATGTCGCGCATTGCAAAAATCCCCATTGTCATTCCCGACGGCGTGGCGGTGAAAATCTCAGCCGGCTCGTTGCAGGTCAAGGGCGCAAAAGGCGAACTGAGTTTTGACCTCCTGCCGGGAACCGGGCTGGTTGAGGAAGACGGCAAACTGAAAGTGGTCGCCGAGCGACAATCTCAGGCGAGCAAGTCCGTAGCCGCGATGTTGGGAACGACTCGCGCTTTGGTATATAATCTGGTGCATGGCGTGAGCGAAGGATTTGAGAAGCGCCTGAGTATTTTGGGAGTCGGCTACCGCGCTCAGATGCAAGGTAACAAACTGAATCTCAGTTTGGGTTTTTCACATCCAGTGGTGTATCCGTTGCCGCCCGGGGTGAGCGTGGAAACCCCGAGTCAGACCGAGATTGTTGTGCGTGGTGCGGACAAACAAAAAGTCGGGCAGGTTGCCGCCGAGATTCGCGCGTTTCGCCCGCCCGAACCCTATAAAGGCAAAGGGATTCGCTATCAGGACGAACATGTGCAACGCAAACAAGCGAAGAAAAAATAATCATCAGCGCTATGGGTGACAAGAGAAAGACACGGTTGCGACGAGCCACCAAAATCCGCAGCAAAATTGCTCGGCAAGGCGCGGTGCGCCTGTCGGTGCATCGTACGCCGCGACATTTTTACGCCCAGTTGTTTGACCAAACCGGGCGGCGCGTGTTGGTGGCGGCATCCACGTTGGACCCGCAAGTTCGCAAACAACTGAAATACAGCGGCAATGCGGAGGCCGCCGGCATAGTGGGCGCGGTGTTCGCGAAAAAAGCCGGCGCGCTTAGCATTGAACGGGTCGCGTTTGACCGCGCCGGGTTCCGCTATCACGGTCGAGTGAAAGCCTTCGCCGAGGCGGCGCGCGCGCACGGGCTGGTTTTCTAAGTTCGCTAAGTTCACCAATTTCATTAATTAAGCAAGCGAAGCCAATCCGCAACCTAAAAACACAGCCATGGCCAGAATCAGAGAACAAGACGCGAAGCGCAAAGACAACTATCAGGAACAATTGATTAATGTGCGGCGCGTTTCAAAGGTGGTCAAAGGCGGACGCCTGTTTGGTTTTTCCGTGCTGACCGTGGTTGGTGACGGGCAAGGGCGAGTTGGCATGGGGCGCGGCAAGGCGCGCGAAGTGCCGGTGGCGGTGCAAAAAGCCATGGAAGATGCGCGGCGCAATATGTTCAAGGCGCACATAAAAGGCAGCACCATTCAATATCCGATGAGCGGACGCCATGGCGCCGCGCGGGTGATGTTGCGCCCGGCTTCGGACGGCACCGGCATCATCGCCGGCGGTGCGATGCGCGCGGTGTTTGAAGTGGTGGGAGTGAAAAATGTACTGGCAAAAGTAATTGGCACAACCAATCCGGTCAATGTGATTCGGGCGACCATCCAAGCGTTGCGCGATATGCGCAGCCCTAAATATGTGGCAAGCAAGCGCGGCAAAGCGGTTGCAGACCTTCGGTAGCGGCATGGTTCGGTAGACGGCATGGCAAAGCAAAAAACGAACTCCGCCACCGTGCGGGTGACCTTGGTGCGTAGCATGCATGGGCGCTTGAAAAAGCACCAAGCGTGCGCGCGCGGCTTAGGGTTGCGGCGCATGCATCAAACCGTGGAAGTGGCGGATACGCCGCAGAACCGCGGCATGATTAATAAGATTTCTTACATGCTTAAATGCGCGCAGGTGGAAAATGCCTAACATTTTTGCCGCGCAAGTAGGCGTGAAAATTATGCGCGCACATCTGCGGGCGCATCGTGCGTACAGCAGAGCGATGAGAAAGCCATGAGCATGCGACTCAACACATTAAAGCCGGCACGCGGCGCCAACACCGCGCGCCGCCGAGTTGGGCGCGGCGAAGGCTCCGGCACAGGCGGCACCGCCGGGCGCGGGCATAAAGGGCAGAAATCCCGCTCCGGCGGATACCACAAGGTCGGCTTTGAGGGCGGGCAGATGCCGTTGCAACGACGCCTGCCGAAACGCGGCTTTCGCTCGTTGGCAAAAAAACATTTTGCCGAAATTAGATTGGGTGACCTGGCGAAAGTGGATGGTGAAATTGTCAATTTGGAATCATTGCAAAAAGCGGGCGTCATCGGCCTGCACATCACGCGCGCCAAAGCGATTTTGTCCGGCAAAATTGAGCGGGCGGTCACCTTGCGCGGAGTCGGCGCAACCAAGGGCGCTCGTCAGGCTATTGAACAGGTTGGCGGGAGCGTAGATGCAGTGGTTGATGTGAAGCGCAACGCCACTGATACGAAGCGTAGCACCACTAATAAAACGCGTAACGCTTCGGCGAGCAAAAAAGCCG
>JAHRAW010000126.1 GCA_020027415.1 Gammaproteobacteria bacterium | reverse complement strand
GGCGGCTTAAAGCAGATGCGTGATTTCTGGGAACTCCCTTTAGTGCAAGGAGCCGAAAGATTGCGCGGCGCGAAGGGCAAGGCGTTGCACCCCACACAGAAACCAGAAGAGATGCTGAAAAGAATTATTTTGGCAAATTCCAATTCATGAACGTGTTAGTCACCGGCGCGGCCGGGTTTATTGGTGCGGCGTTGTGCGGCCGTTTGTTGGCGCGCGGTGAGCGCGTGTTTGCGGTTGATAATCTCAGCGATTATTATGATGTTGGGCTTAAGCGCGCGCGGTTGGAGCGGTTGCGCGCGCAGAAGGCTTTCGCTTTTACGCAACTGGATGTCGCCGACCGCGCGGCGTTGGCGGATTTTTTCCAGGGGCGGAAATTGGATGCGGTGATGCATCTTGCGGCGCAAGCCGGGGTGCGTTATTCGCTGGAAAATCCAGCCGCGTATGTGGACTCTAATTTAGTCGCTTTCGGCAACATTCTTGAAGCATGTCGGCATGGCGAAATCGGGCATTTGGTATACGCCTCCAGCAGTTCGGTATACGGCGCCAATCCGCGCTTGCCGTTTTCGGAAAATGATCCGGTTGATCATCCGGTGTCGCTGTATGCGGCCACCAAAAAAGCCAATGAATTGATGGCGCATGCTTATGCCCACTTATATCATCTGCGATGCACCGGCTTGCGGTTTTTCACGGTCTATGGTCCGTGGGGCAGACCCGACATGGCGTTTTTCAAGTTCACTAAATTAATGTTGGCGGGGCAACCCATTCCGGTTTACAACCATGGCAATTTAACGCGCGACTTCACTTATATTGACGATATCGTGGAGGGCATCGTGCGCGTGTTGGATGCACCCGCGCAAGCGGATTGCAACTACGACGCGCGCGCGCCGCAACCCGCGCGCAGCGATGCGCCGTTCAAAATATACAACCTTGGCAACGGCGGTCAAATCCAACTGATGGATTATATTCATGCGCTGGAGAAGGCGCTTGGCGTAACCGCGAAGTATGAAATGCTGCCCATGCAGGCCGGCGATGTTGCGGCGACGAAGGCGGATATGCGCGCGCTGGCCAAGGATTTTTCTTTTCAACCCAGCACTTCCATTGAACACGGGCTGGCGGCTTTCGCGCAGTGGTATCGCGCCTACTACGGCGTTCCCCAGTGACTGACCACAAACAAGAACTGCTGCAAAAGATACAAAACCGCGAAGCCGTGATCGCGGTTTATGGACTTGGCTATGTCGGGCTGCCATTGGCCATGCGCTTTGTTGAAGTCGGCTTCACGGTGCTTGGTTTTGATGTGGATGCGGACAAAGTTAGCAAACTAAACGCCGGCAAAAGTTATATTGAACGCATTCCCCATCAAGCAATCCACCAAGCCGTCGCCAACGGCTTGACCGCCACCGCCGACTACGCGCGCACCGCGCAAGCGCATGCGCTGATCATCTGCGTTCCCACCCCGTTGGGCAAACACCAAGAACCGGATTTGAGTGATGTCATCGGCACCATGCAAGGCCTCGCGCCGTATCTGCAAACTGGGCAAGTGGTGGCGCTGGAAAGCACCACCTACCCCGGCACCACGCAGGAGGAACTGCTGCCGCGCATGCAAGCCCGCGGCTTCACCGTAGGCGAAGACCTGTTCTTGGTCTATTCGCCGGAGCGCGAAGATCCTGGCAACCCTGACTTCAACACCAAAACCATTCCCAAGATTTGCGGCGGGCATAGCGCAAATTGCTTGCAAATCGGCGCCGCATTATATGGAGAAGTGATTGACCGCATCGTTACGGTGAGTTCCACGCGCGCCGCGGAGTTGACCAAACTATTGGAGAATATCTATCGCGCGGTCAATATCGGTTTGGTCAACGAACTGAAACTGATTGCTGAGGCAATGGACATAGACATTTATGAAGTCATTGACGCGGCGGCAACCAAGCCGTTCGGCTATGTGCCGTTTTATCCGGGACCCGGGCTGGGCGGACATTGCCTGCCGATTGATCCTTTTTATCTTGCTTGGAAGGCGAAAGAATACGGCGCGCGCGCAAGACTCATTGAAGTAACGGGCGAGATTAACGCCCGCATGCCGATGTGGTATGTGGAAAAAGCGGTCGCGCAACTGAACCGCGCCGGTAAATCCATCTACGGCGCGGCGGTGTTGATTCTCGGGGTGGCGTATAAAGAAAATGTGGATGACACGCGGGAATCGCCGGCTTTGAAAATGATTGATTTGTTGCTGCAAAAAGGCGCTGAAATTTCATATGTTGACCCGCATGTTCCGCGCTTGGGAAAATTGCGCAACTATGACTTTAACTTGCACAGCGAAACCCTTTCCAAAGAACTGCTGTCGCGAAGCGATATAGTGATTCTATGCACCGCGCATGCGCAATTTGACTACGCCTTG
>JAHRAW010000115.1 GCA_020027415.1 Gammaproteobacteria bacterium | reverse complement strand
GGCTCAGCGGGCGCGGGGCTGGTTGCTTAATCGCTTCGCTCACCTTCGCCTTTCTTGGCTTCTCCACCGCGCACGCCGAATTCCGCCTCGGCATCGAAATCTCCCCGCAACTCTCGGCAACCGCCGTCAACTCCAACGTTTCTAATGCCGCCATACACGGCAACCGCTTCCATCGCGATATCGATACCGCCATCGGCGTATTCGGGCAATACATGCATGCGCTAAGCCCGCGCACCGCCATCGGCGTGCAACTCGGCTATAGCCAAGACAACAGCGATTTCCGCGATTTCCGCTCGGCTAGGGAGGACCTGTTCAATGACATCACGGTATCGTCCGATGGTGCGTATGAAATACTCGGTTTTGTCAGCCGGCGCGGCAAAGCGGTTAATCCGTTTGTCATGGCGGGTTATCGCACCGTGTCGGTGGACACCGATGTGCGCGGTCATTCACTGAGTGCCGCCGCCCCTTACTTGGCGAATGCTGACCAAGATGAGTTAAGTGGGTGGAAGGTGGCGGCCGGCGTAGAAATGCCGTTGGCGCAGAACTGGTTCGGGCAAATGGCGGTGCATTACACCGACTATGGCAGCGAGGAATTTAACTTGACCAACCTAAGCGGCGGTACCAGGCCGGGGTCGACACACCGAGACTTTGAGTTTGACCTACAACAAACCGGCATCCGCTTCGCGCTGGGCTATTCGTTCTAACCGCCGCGCCTTGCCGCCGTTGCGTGCGGCGGAAGGTGGTGCGTTATTAAACCCCGGGCGGCTATTTTAATAGCCGCCCTTTTTATGCCGCCATGCAGCGCGGGCAAGTCTGGCGAATCACGGAAAACAAATAACCAATTAAGGCGATACCAATCTCGACCAATTGCCCACCCGGTCAGGCAAGCGTAGCGCAGCGCGTAAATGCGCGATAAATTCGCAGCGCGGGATTTCCTCGGCGCCCAAACTCAATAAATGGGGCGAACTAACTTGGCAATCCAGCAAGCGAAAATCCCATTGTCGCAGTTGCGCAATCAATAACGTCAACGCCACTTTGGAAGAATCGGCGACTCGGCTGAACATGCTCTCGCCAAAAAATACGCCGCCGAGCGCGACGCCATACAAGCCGCCTACTAACTTGTTGTGCTGCCAAGTTTCCGCGGAATGAGCGATGCCTTGGCGATGCAAGGCGGTATACGCGCGCTTCATCTCGGCGGTGATCCAAGTGTCGGCGGCGTTGGCGCGCGGCGCTGAACATGCGGCGATTACCTCGCCAAAGGCGGCGTCCAAGGTGAAACGGAAACGCCGTTGGCGGATGGATTTTTTGAGGCTGCGCGAGGGCTGGAAACGCTCCGGAAAGAGCACACAACGCGGATTCGGCGACCACCACAAAATCGGTTGGTCGGCGTTATACCAAGGAAAGATGCCGTGGCGATAGGCGGCGAGCAGGCGCGGCGCACTCAGGTCGCCGCCGATTGCCAGCAAGCCTTTCTCGGTGGCGGTTTCCAGCGGCGGAAAAGCGGCGCGGGCGGCGGCTTTTTCAAGCATGCGCATTCCCCGCCGAGTCATTTTGAAGGTAGAATCTGCGCATGCGAGTTTTGGGAATTGAAACCTCTTGTGATGATACCGCCGCCGCGATTTACGACGGTGAAGCCGGGCTGTTGGTGCATCGCCTCGCTTCGCAAGTGGAATTGCACCGGCAATACGGCGGCGTGGTGCCGGAACTGGCTGCGCGCGATCATATCAAAACGCTGTTGCCGTTGCTTGACCATTTAATTAACGACCCGCGTAATGGCGGGGTCAAGCCGCATGCGGTGGCGTATACCGCCGGACCGGGCTTGGCCGGCGCGTTGTTAGTCGGGGCGGCGGTGGGCAAAAGTCTGGCGCAGGCGTGGGGCGTGCCGGCGGTGGGCGTGCATCACATGGAAGGGCATTTGGTGGCGCCCATGTTGGAGGCGGCGGCGCACAAAACGCCGCTGGTTTGTCCGCTGTTGGCGTTGCTCGTGTCCGGCGGGCATACCATGTTGGTGGATGTGGAAAACCTCGGCGCGTATCGCATTCTTGGGCAATCGTTGGACGATGCGGCCGGCGAGGCTTTTGATAAAACCGCCAAGTTGTTGGGGTTGGGATATCCCGGCGGTCCGGCGATTGCCCAAGCCGCGCAACGCGGACAGCCGCGCCGCTTTGTGTTGCCGCGCCCGATGACCAACCGCGCCGGCTTTGAGTTCAGTTTCAGCGGGCTAAAAACCCAACTTCGCAACCTCGCCAGCCGCCAACCCCTTGACCAACAAACCATCGCCGACCTCGCCCTCGCCTGTGAAGTCGCCGTGGTGGAAACTTTACGCATCAAGTGCAAGCGAGCCTTGCGACACACCGGACGAAACCGGTTGGTGGTCGCCGGCGGGGTCGGCGCCAACCAACGCTTGCGCCAACGGCTGCGCCAGTTGGGCGACGATATGGGGGTGCAAGTTTTTTATCCGCGCGCGCAGTTATGCACCGATAACGGCGCCATGATCGCCTACGCCGGCTATTTGCGATTATTTGGCGAACTATCCAACGCCGCAGATGCACCGCGCGCGCCGACCGCCAAGCCCACTCAGAGCGGCGCATTTGAGATTCGCCCGCGCTGGAGTTTGGCGGATTTGTAAATTTGTAAATTCGCGCCGCTTATTTTCGGCGGCGCGTGAAATTAATTTTGCTTTCCTTGCCGGTTGCCAAGCGGCGGATATTTTCGCGGTGTCGCCAAAACAGTAGCCCGGCAATTGCCAACGACATGACCACGTAACTGGTTTCCGGTAGCAGCCATAAAACCAATAACGGCGCCAGCCCGGCGGCGCACAACGCCGCTAACGACGAGTAGCGAAATAGTAGCGCAACCGCCAGCCACGCGGCCACCAACCACGCCGCCACCGAGACGCTCAAGCCGACCAACACGCCGGCCGCGGTGGCAACGCCTTTGCCGCCCTTGAAACCGAAAAACAGCGGATACAGATGCCCAACAAACGCGCCCAGGCCGACTAACGCGATGAGCGCGGCAGGCTCGTTGAGCGCGCTCGCCGCGACCACCGGCAGCCAGCCTTTGAGTGCGTCGCCGCACAAAGTGATGAGCGCGGCTTGCTTGCCGCCAAGCCGCAACACATTGGTGGCGCCCGGATTATTGGAACCGCTGGTGCGCGGGTCCGGCAGCCGCATCGCCCAACACACGATGACCGCGCTGGAAATGGAACCGAACAGGTAGGCAAACAACGGCAACAATATGCTCAACATCGGTTTGGAGAATCGCGCATGTGGAATGGAGAGTGGGAATGCGGAATGGGGTTTCCGGGGTGAACATGAACGGCAATTGCAGTATACTCGCGCACACCTTCCGGCACCGCGCACTTTGATGGATATTATTTACCTTCACGGACTCAAAGTTGATTGCGTCATTGGCGTGTGGGAATGGGAGCGGCGCATACGGCAAACCGTCACCATAGATTTAGATATGGGGTTTGACCTCGCCGCCGCCGCCAACAGCGATGCGTTGCAGGATACTTTGAGTTACAAAGAAGTTTGCAAGCGGGTGGAAGAGTTTGTGCGCGCCGCCGAATTTGCGCTGGTGGAAAAACTGGCGGACGCCATCGCCCAATTGTTGCTGACCGAGTTTCCGCTGAAATGGTGTCGCGTGAAGGTGAATAAATTCGGCGCGTTGCGCGCCGCCAAAGATGTCGGCGTGGTGATTGAACGGGGGCAACCGCTAACCGGCCGCGCGCGGCACTGGCTACGCAGACTCCGGCAATAACCCCATTTCATCACCCATTGCGCTATTTTTCTGTATAATCGCTTTCTTAGGCAGTCATTCTGTTTCACAAACCAATTCATTTCAGGGCTTCGTAACATGGCAAGAGTATGCCAAATCACCGGAAAACGCACCGCCAGCGGCAATCATGTGTCGCACGCGCACAACAAAACTCGGCGCAAGTTTATACCCAACCTGCATCACCACCGCTTCTGGGTGGCAAGCGAGAATCGCTGGGTGCGGCTGCGAATTTCCACCACCGGCTTGCGTATCATTGACAAAAAAGGCATTGACGCAGTGCTGCGCGATTTGCGCGCGCGCGGCGAACGGGTCTAATCCACTAAGCAACCGAGCAACCGAACATGCGAGAGAAAATCAAACTGGTATCCAGCGCCGGCAGCGGGCATTTCTACACCACCACCAAAAATAAGCGCACCATGAACGAGAAAATGGAGATCAAAAAATACGATCCGGTGGTACGCAAGCACGTCCTCTACAAAGAAGGCAAAATCAAATAACGGATTGCCCCCCAACCATTCCGTCGCCGCAAACTTTCCGCGATTTCACCGCGCAGTGGGCGGTGGTTGCCGGGCGAATCTCGCGATAACCGCCCCGCCACCCCATCTCGTCATTCCCGCGATCTGTGTTAATCTGGAATCTCCTTAGGAAAGCCCAAAAGAGGAGATTCCAGATCAAAAGACTGCGGGAATGACGCGGGATAGACAACC
>JAHRAW010000103.1 GCA_020027415.1 Gammaproteobacteria bacterium | reverse complement strand
GGACGCCACTTCTCACTTCCCATGGATAAATCCATTTACACCTACATTCTGCGCCATACCAAAACCGATCAGGTATGGCTCATCCTGCTGACGGTGGCTTCCATGCCGTTGGTGTATGCGGTGTTGGAAATACCGAAAATCATCATCAACGACGCGATTGGCGGCGGCGGCGCGGTGTTTGATGTGTTCGGCTACGCGCTGACGCAAACGCAATACCTGCTGCTGCTCAGCGGCGCGTATTTAGGCATGGTGGTCATTACCGGCGGGCTGAAATACTTCATCAGCGTATATCGCGGCGTGCTCGGAGAACGCATGCTACGGCGCTTCCGCTACATGCTCTACCATCGCATTCTGCGGTTTCCGTTGCCGCACTTCAAAAACCTCAGCGCCAGTGAAATCATCCCGATGGTGACCGCGGAAACCGAACCGCTTGGGGGCTTTATCGGCGATTCAATCGCCTTGCCGGCGATGCAGGGCGGGCTATTAATCACCTACCTGTCGTTCATCTTCGTGCAGGATTTCTGGTTGGGGTTGGCTTCCATCGCGCTTTATCCGCCGCAGATTTATTTGATTCCGCGCCTGCAACATAAAGTCAATCAGCTCAGCAAACGGCGCGTGCAAAATGTGCGCAAACTGGCTGACCATATCGGCGAATCGGTCGCCGGCATCGCCGATATCCATACCAACGATACCAGCCATTTTGAACGCGCCGTGGTTAGTCGCCGATTGGGCGAGATTTTCTCCATTCGCAACGAAATTTATCAGCGTAAATTTTTCATCAAGTTCCTTAACAATTTCCTCGCCCAACTGACGCCGTTCTTTTTCTTTTCGATCGGCGGCTATTTGGTGTTGCAAAACCAGTTGTCGTTGGGGGCGTTGGTGGCGGTGCTGGCGGCGTACAAAGATATTTCACCGCCATGGAAAGAGTTGCTGAAGTTTTATCAGATTACCGAAGATGTCAAAGTTAAATACGCGCAGATTATTGAGCAATTCGCGCCCGCCGGCATGCTTGCCCACAACTTGCAAGATGTCACGCCAGCGCAACAACAACCGCAGTCACAACAGCAACCGCAACCACCACTGCACGGCAAAATCCGCGCCAGTCGGCTGAACTATGTGGAAGACTCCGCCACCCAAGTAGAGCAGTTTGAGTTTGAATTCAGCAACGATCGGCATATCGCCATTCTCAGCAAAGATGGCACCTCCAGCGATGAGTTGACGCAGTTATTGGCGCGCCTGCTCACGCCCAGTTCCGGCTCGCTGCACATCGGGCAAGCCGACTTGCATACGCTGCCGGAAGCGGTCACCGGGCAGCGGATTGGCTATTGCTCGGCGACCGCCCGCCTGTTTAATGCCTCTATCCGCGATAACTTGTACTACGGACTCAAACATCAGCCGCTGACCGCGCAGCAAGCGCAAAACGAATCGGTAGCGGCAGCGGCGCAAAACGAAGCGACGCAAGCCGACGCCGAGGCGCCGAAGCAAGATCTCCGCGAAGCCATCGCTTCCGGCAACTCCACGCAGAATACCGATGCCAACTGGATCAACATCCACCTGACCGGCGCCGCCGACCAAGCCGAATTCAAACAAATCGTGCACACCATCATTGAATGCGTGGAACTGGATGATGAACTGCTGACCTTGGCGTTGCGCGCCACCGCAGATTTGGATATTCCGCCGCAGTTAGCCGAACAAATCGTAACCTTGCGCGACCAATTGATTGCGCAGATTAACAACCTTGAAGCAAGCCCCATCATTGAGCCGTTGCATGCCGACCACTACATTGACAACCTGACGGTAGCGGAAAATCTGCTGTTCGGCGCGCCCGCCGACGGGCTGTCGGCGGCGGAGTTTCTCGCCACCAACCCCTTGGTCGGGAAAATCTTGCACCGCAGCGGGCTGCAACAGGATCTCAGCGAGATTGGCTTAGAACTGGCGAGTTTGATGGTGGAATTATTTTCCGATGTGCCGGATGACAGCGAATTGTTTGATCAATTCAGTTTCATCCAAGCGGACGATCTGGCGGAGTATCAGCGGTTAGTCACGGTGACAAACGCAACCGGCGGCGGGGCGAGCATGA
>JAHRAW010000090.1 GCA_020027415.1 Gammaproteobacteria bacterium | reverse complement strand
CATTATGCTTAAACTCGCCATCGCTGGAGCCGCCGGACGCATGGGCGGCGCGCTGATTCACGCCGCCGAGCGGACCGACGGCGTCGCGGTGAGCGTCGCGCTTGAACATCCGGCCAGTTCCTCGCTCGGCAAAGACGCCGGCGCGGTGGCCGGGGTGGGCGCGCTTGGGGTGCCGATACGTGCCGCAAAACCTGAGGCTGATTCCAGCCCGGCGGACAGATTTAATGTTGATTTTGCTTTTGATATTCTGCTTGAATTCACCACCCCGCAAGCCACTATGGAGCATGTGCATGCTTGTCGGCGGGCGCGGCGCGGGATGGTGATTGGCACCACCGGCATGACGGACGCGGAGCAACAGCGCATCCGGCAGGCGGCGGCCGACATTCCCATCGTGCTTGCCGCCAATACCAGCGTCGGCATCAACCTATGCCTCGCGTTGTTGGCAACCGCCGGCAAGGTGTTGGCGGGCGACCCTCAATACGATGTAGAAGTGCTGGAAGCCCATCATCGCAATAAAGTGGATGCGCCCTCCGGCACCGCGCTGTTGCTGGCGCAGGCGGTCGCCGCGCCGCTCGGCAAGCAACTCAAGCAAGACGGCGTGTTCGCCCGCCATGGTCATACCGGCGCGCGCAAAGCCGGCAGTATCGGTTTTTCCACCATTCGCGGCGGCGATATTGCCGGCGAACATACGGTTATGTTCATCGGCGACGGCGAACGCCTTGAAATAACCCACAAAGCCACCGACCGAAGAATTTTCGCGGACGGCGCCATCAAAGCCGCCAAGTGGCTGGCAAACCAGCAAGCCGGGATGTTTACGATGCAAGATGTGCTTGGACTGTCAGCGGACAACCGCTGAGGAAACGTCCCCATGAGAAAGCATCCGCTTGCTCTCATCGGCGCAGCGCGCGCAAGTTGCAGCCGGCTTCAAATGCCAAGATAACGCTTTTTCAAGCCGGGGGTTGAGCGTAGCGCCGCCGAGTTTCCTTTCCACACCACCGCGCCTTTTTCAATAATGTAGTGATAATCGGCGATGGCGCTGAGTTCCTCCAGGTTTTTGTCAATTAGTAGCAACGAGATTCCAGTTTGCTTAATCTAATGTAGTTTTTGCCAGATGGTTTTTCGCACCAGCGGCGCCAGCCCTTCGGTGGCTTCGTCCAGGATAAGCAGTTTCGGGTTGAGCATTAGCGCGCGCGCGATCGCCAACATTTGTTGTTCGCCGCCGGATAACTGATTGCCCATGTGGTGCAAGCGGTTTGTTAGTTGGGGAAACAACGCCAGCACGCGCTGCAGATTCCATGGGTTTTGCGACTGCTGATAGTTTGCCGCGGTGGCGATGAGGTTTTCGCGGACATTCAAATTCGGGAAAATTTGCCGCCCTTCCGGCGCCAAACCAATGCCTTTGCGCGCAATTTTGAACGCCGGCAAGTGGGTTATTGCTTCGTTGCAATACCAAATTTCTCCGCGCCGACAACGCAGATTGCCGATAATGGAATTCACCGTAGTGGTTTTGCCCATGCCGTTTCTGCCGAGCAAAGCGGTGGTTTTGCCGCTGCGCACTTCCATACTGAGCCCGAACAACGCCTGACTGCCGCCGTAGAAAGTGGCGATGTTGCGCACCGCTAAGGTCATGGCTGCGCTGCAGAATTTTGCGCTTTACTGTTTTGCATCTTGCCGCTTTGCATCTTGCCGCTTTGCATCTTACGTTGCGCGCCGATGAGCATGCCGTGCAAGCCGTCCTTGCCAACCAACAATACCAACGCGATCAGCAACCCGCCAAAAATTAGTTGCCAGTACACCGTGAACCCGGACAACACCTCCTGCAACAACAGAAATGCGAGCGCGCCGATGATGGGGCCGAACAACGCGCCGACGCCGCCGATGATGAGCATAAAGAGTAAATCCGCCGAGTCGCTCCAATCCATCATTTCGGCGCTGACAAAATCGGTGAAATTGCCCAACAAGAAACCCGCCACGCCGCACACCGCGCCGGAGATGACATAGCAAAGCAATTGATATCGGTAGGTGGCGAAGCCGAGCGCGCGCATGCGTTGCTCGTTATGTTTGCTGCCAAAAATCACCCGCCCAAACGGCGCGCGCAGCAATTGGTGCATCACCAACAAGAACAGCAGCAACGCGCATAACGCGAAGTAATACAAGGTGGCGGCGTTGTTTAAATCCAACCAGCCGTTGAATTGACTGCGTTGCGCAAGCACCATGCCGTCATCGGCGCCGTATTCATCCAAACTGACCACCGTGAAGTACAGCATCTGCGAAAACGCTAAGGTAATCAAAATGAAATACAACCCTTTGGTGCGCAGGCAAATCGCCCCGGTGAGCAACGCAAAAACCGCGCTGCCGCCGACCGCGAACAGCAGGTGCAACATTCCATGGTGAATTTCATAGTGCGTTGGAATGGCGACGCTATACGCGCCAATTCCAAGATACGCGGCGTGTCCAAGGCTGACCAGGCCGCCGCCTACAATCAAATTCAAACTGGCGACCGCCAGGGCGAGGATTATTGCGCGGGTTAACAAGTCCAGATAAAACGCCTGCCCGCTCAGCGCAATCGCAATCGGCGCAAGCAGCAAGGCGACGACTAACGACAGATACACGCCGCCGCTCAGACTCGGGCGCAAACGCAGGCTGGGTGGTTTGTCAAACATCGCGCAGTTTTATTTTTTTATGGAACCCAGTTGGCGCTAACAAGCCTTGCGGTTTGCACACCAACACGCCCGCCATCAACACATAAACCAACATTGCGGACAGCGCCGGCGCCGCGGTTTCGGCCGCCTGAGTGGACAGAAACAAACGCAACAAATCGTCCAGATAGGCGCGCCCCAAAGTGTCCATAAAGCCGATTAACAACGCCGCATAAAACGCGCCTTGCACCGAACCGATGCCGCCGACAATGACCACCACAAACGCGATGATGATGATTTCATTGCCCATGCCGATGCTGGCTTCGGTAATCGGCGCGATGAGAAAGCCGGCAAACCCGGCCATCATCGCGCCAATGGCGAATACTATGCGATACAGCGCGTCAATATTCACCCCCAACGCGGAGACCATCGTACGGTTGGAGGCGCCGGCGCGAATCAACATGCCGAGACGCGAGCGGGTTACCAAAAAATAGAGCCCGACCGCAACCATCAAACCGCACAAAATAATCAACAAGCGATAGCGGGGGATGAGCAAACCGCCGACTTCAAACTGCCCGTTCAAAGCCGCCGGCAGCGGAATGACATTGCCGCCTGAACCCCACAGCATATGCGCGCCGGTGTCAAAAACTAAAATCAGTCCATAGGAGACCAACACATGGTCAAGATGATCCCGTTGATAGAGTCTGCGCACGATTAACCACTCCACCAACACGCCGACCAGAAAAACGACGATCACGGCGACCACCAGGGCGACGATCAAGGAGCCGCTCAACGCCATCATGCCGGCGCCGACAAACGCTCCCAACATGTAGAACGAGGCATGCGACAGATGGATGAAATCCATGATGCCGAAGATCAACGACAACCCCGCCGCCAATAAAAACAGCAGCAAGCCGAGTTGCAAGCCATTAAACAACTGCGCAAGCAGGAGCCACCCATCCATAAGAATTAACTCAATTCAGAGTGTGCGCGGAGCGTAATGTAGTCAATCGCGCGCGCATCATCGCACGCATTTTCGGCGCTCAATTTTTCATGCCCGCATGCCCGCATGGTGTGCGCGGGTACCGAACGATTGTAACTGGTTAAAATTGATATTCAATGCGCAAAGAATAATAGGCGTCCATTGCCGGATTCTGAAAGTTGCGTTCGGTCATGGGCATGCCGAGACTGAGTTGGTCGGTTAGGTCTGCGCGCAACCCGTAGGTGATTTGATTGCGCGTAGTCGGCAACGCAAAAAAGGTTAGTTTTTCGGCGGCCAAGTCCTCGGATAGGTCATTCAAATAAAACACGATTAATAAAGACGCGGCGACTTTTGGAATAAATTTCTCGCGCAGGTAGTCGTCGCTGGCGCGTTCAACGGCAGGCGTTTGGGATTCGTTTGACTCTTCGGATGGGTCGGGGTCGGTGCCCGGCATGGGCTCGGGGTCCGGCATCGGATCAGGGTCGGTCATAGGGTCCGGGTCAAGTGGGGGGGGGGGGGGGTAGGATTGGGAGGAGGCGTAGGATTTGGTGCTTTCACTTGCCCTTGTCGCACCGCTTCAATATCCGCTTCCAAGTTTGCCATGAGTTGTGCAACGAACTCGGGCGTGGTGAATTCCAGCGCATAAAACTCCGCCCTTAATTCCGGGGTGTCGGGGATTCGCAACGCGCCGGCGCCGGCTTGCGAGAGCGCCCTCACCAACTGCAACGCGCAGTTGCCAAAATTCGCATCAATCTGCTCGCACCCCATGGCAATCGCATTTGAAATCACCGGGATACTCGGTACATAATTTAGCGCCGCCGTAGCACCCTGCACTTCAGCCGCTCGGCAAAAGTATTTATCGTGGTATAAAGTGATAATGGCGCTTTTCTGCGGTTCGGTAATCGGGGTCGGCGATAGGAAGTCTGGAAAACACTGCCGTCCGGAATCCGGAAAACATGGCTCAGTCTGCGTCATCCCGACTGCTGGATACAGCAACGCGATGATCATTAAATATTTTCTCATTCTCAATTCCTCCGTCAAACAGCGGCTTCGCTGAGGTTAGCAAAAAACTTTAACGGGTGGCTGGC
>JAHRAW010000077.1 GCA_020027415.1 Gammaproteobacteria bacterium | reverse complement strand
CGGCAAACGCGTTGGGGTCATCGGAGTTACACAGTAAAAACTGCGCCGGTATATCCGATGCCTGATTGATTTTTTTGTTGATGTGGCTGACCGCCATGAACCAACGAGTCGGGATGGTGGCGATGGCGCGTCGGTTATAAATTAGGTCGACGCTCTCCGCGTTGGTCTGCGCGAGTTGATGCGGTAACCAAAAACTTTTGCACAGTGCTATCGCCGGGAGGGGCAGCAGCCACAGCAACAAAAACGGCAACATGAACGGTTTGATTGAGCGCATCTTTGGGTGGGTCCGCTAAACCGATCAAGGCCGCCGGAGAGAGCGCGCATCTATCCGCTTTTCAACTTCCGTAACTTCTCAATCGCGCGCAACTGCGCCATTGCATTCACCAACTCCGCTTTGGCTTGCGCGTAGTCCATCGCCGAGGTTTTGTCTTGCACGGCTTGTTCGGCGCGTTGTTGGGCTTGTTCGGCGGCGGCTTGGTCTAAGTCGGCGGCGCGGATGGCGGTGTCGGACAGCACGGTTACTACATGCGGCAACACTTCCAACAAGCCGCCGGAGATGAAGAAAAATTGTTGTTCGCCGTTTTCTTGTTGCACGCGCAGGTCGCCGGGCTTTAGGCGGGTGAGTAGCGGGGTGTGGCGCGGCGCGATGCCGAGTTCGCCCATTTCGCCGGGGGCGAATACCATAGTGCCTTCGCCGCTCCAGATTTCCTGTTCGGCGCTAACAATTTCAACGCGAATGGTTGCGGTTGCCATCGTAAATGCCGTTCGGATTAATTCATTAACGCATTAACTTAGTTGCTTGGCGCGCTCAAGCACTTCGTCAATGCCGCCCACCATGTAGAAAGCCTGTTCCGGCAAGTGGTCGTATTCGCCGTCGGCGATGCCTTGAAAGGCTTGGATGGTGTCTTTGAGGGCGACATATTTGCCCGGCGTGCCGGTGAAGGTTTCGGCAACGGTGAACGGCTGCGACAAGAATCGCTGCATGCGCCGGGCGCGCCCGACCGCCAGTTTGTCATCTTCGGACAATTCGTCCATGCCTAAAATGGCGATGATGTCTTGCAATTCTTTATACCGCTGCAAGATGCGCTGCACCGCCCGCGCGGCGGCATAGTGTTCGTTGCCGACCACCAGCGGGTCAAGTTGCCGCGAAGTTGAACCTAACGGGTCCACCGCCGGATAGATACCGAGTTCGGCGATCTGCCGCGACAACACCAAGGTTGCATCCAGATGCGCGAAGGTGGTTGCCGGCGATGGGTCGGTTAGATCGTCGGCGGGCACATACACGGCTTGAAAAGAGGTGATGGAGCCGGTCTTGGTGGAAGTGATTCGCTCTTGCAACACGCCCATCTCGTCGGCAAGGGTCGGCTGATAGCCCACCGCCGACGGCATGCGCCCGAGCAACGCGGAGACTTCGGTGCCGGCCAGCGTGTAACGATAAATGTTGTCAATGAACATCAGCACATCGCGCCCTTCATCGCGGAAGTTCTCGGCGATGGTCAAGCCGGTCAAGGCGACGCGCAAGCGATTGCCCGGCGGCTCGTTCATCTGCCCGTAGACCATCGCCACTTTGTCCAGCACGCCGGCTTCGCTCATCTCGTGGTAGAAATCATTCCCTTCGCGCGTGCGCTCGCCGACGCCGGCGAAGACCGACAACCCGCTGTGCGCGGAGGCGATGTTGTTGATTAATTCCAACAAGGTTACGGTTTTGCCCACGCCGGCGCCGCCGAATAATCCGATTTTGCCGCCCTTGGCGATGGGCATGATTAGGTCAATGACTTTGATGCCGGTTTCCAGCAGTTCCAGACTGGCGGCTTGTTGTTCGTAGGTCGGCGCCGCGCGATGAATCGGCATGCGCTGCTCGGTTACGACTTCGCCGGCGTCGTCCACCGGGTTGCCCAATACATCCATGATGCGCCCCAAGGTGCCGGCGCCGACCGGCACGGAAATCGGCGCGCCGGTGTTGGCGACGCTGAGCCCGCGCTTAAGCCCATCCGATGAACCCATCGCGATGCACCGCACCACGCCATCGCCCATCTGCTGCTGCACTTCCAGGGTCAACCCGCCATCAGCGATGGTGAGCGCGTCATACACCTTCGGGATGGCGCCGCGCGGAAACTGAACATCCACCACTGCGCCAATGATTTCTACGACATTGCCTTGCATGTTGTTTACCGTTTTCGTTTGAAGGTTACTTTTGTACCAGTTAGATTAACTTCGCTGGTCTCCCAACCTGCTACTTGCCAAGTGTGTGAATGCGTATGGTTTCCATCGCTTTCGTTTGCCTACCATGCCGGATACTCATGCGCCGATTGCGGCAAATGAAAGCCTAATATTTCTTCAATTTCGGCAAAACTGGCGCGCCATTCTGATTGATCCAGTTCGCATAGATAGCGATACAGCGGAGCATATTTGCCCCGCCTCGCCGCCTCAGTCATGTTGGAATGCTTAGTCATTGGATTTTAATTTAACCGCGGTACCGTAAATATGAATCGTGTCGTAGTAGTGTGCAGTAGGACCGACAAACTGCACGCCAACCGCCACATCGGCGCCGAAGTCCGCCGCCCGTTCTTTGATTTTTTCCAGCGCCCCGCCAAAGCCCAATTTACTTCCAAGGGGACCCTTGGTCGGTTCATCCGATTGCGCACCCACAATACTAAGATATTTCTGAATAATCTTACCGTCTATTGAATGGGTTGTTGTTAAAATCATGGCGTTTTGCCGACTTTTATTTAATCTAAGCCGCGCTTACTTTTTCGCCGTACAATTCATAACGTTGCATGTCCTCGCGAACCTTCGCGGCTTGCTGGCGGATGTTTTCCAATTGCGCGCGCAATTTGGAGCC
>JAHRAW010000070.1 GCA_020027415.1 Gammaproteobacteria bacterium | reverse complement strand
AAATAACGCTCGCGTTGCGCAGAAAATTTTCTTCATCGCAGCCGTCGTTTTTTATCATCGCAATTGGAAATGAAAAAATAACTCGCCAAAAACCCGGCGCCGAATCGCGCCGCGGATTTTTCGTTTTTACGCGCGGCGATTATTTAATGCGCTTCAAAATTCCGTCCAACTCATCCAACGAGTGGTAGTAAATCACCAGTTTGCCCTTTTTGGCGCGGTGCTGGATGGACACCCGCGCGCCAAGCCGTGTTGAAAGTTCGCTTTCCAAAGCCAACACATCGGTCGCCTTAGTCGCGGTGGCAGGGTCTTGGTTGTCACCCGCCAGCAGTCGCTTAACCAACAACTCGGTTTGCCGCACCGACAGCCGCTCGACAACCACCTTGTTGGCGGCAGCGGCTTGCGCGGCGGCCGGCAACCCCAGCAAAGTGCGGGCATGGCCCATTTCAATTTGCCCGTCCGCCAGCCGTTTTTTGACCGCCTGAGGCAACGTCAACAGCCGCAGTGAATTGCTGACCGCGGCGCGCGACCGCCCGATTACTTCCGCCACTTGCTGATGAGTCAAGCCAAATTCGTCCACCAATCGCCGCAGCCCGGCGGCTTCCTCGATGGCATTTAAATCTTCGCGCTGAATGTTTTCAATCAACGCCACCACCATCGCGTTTTGCGCGCTCACCTCTTTGATGACCACCGGAACTTTTGTCAAACCCGCCAACTGGGCGGCGCGCCAGCGGCGTTCGCCGGCGAGAATCTCAAATCGGTTCGGCTCAATTTGCCGAACTAACAGCGGCTGAATCACCCCTTGCGCGCGAATGGTTTCGGCCAGTTCTTGCAACGCCGGCTGATGCATGTTGGTGCGCGGCTGATATTTGCCGCGCTGCAATTGTTCAATTGGCAATTGTTGCAACGCCGGGCGTTGCCCGCTGTCTTGGGCGGCGGCGGGCAGTTTTGAGTCGCCTAACAAAGCATCTAAGCCGCGCCCCAAGCGCACTTTTTTGCGGGCTGTTTTTTTATTTGCGCGCATGCGGGTCTGGCGGGACAGCCTTACTCGGCGCGCCGTCGCAACGCTTCGCTGGCTAATACCAAATAGGCTTGCGAGCCGGCGCAGTGGCGATCATATTGCAACACCGGCTTGCCATAACTCGGCGCTTCCGCCAACCGAACGTTGCGCGGAATCACAGTGCGAAATAATTTGTTTGGAAAGTGCTCCTGCAATTGTTCAGAGACTTCGTTTGCCAACGAATTGCGGCTGTCAAACATCGTCCTGACCAGCCCCAGCACTTGCAATTCCGGATTCAACCCGCGCCGAATTAGCGCAATGGTTTCCATCAAACTGGTCAAACCTTCAAGCGCATAATACTCGCATTGCACCGGAATCAAAACTTCGCGCGCCGCGGTCAGCGCATTCACCGTCAATATATTCAGCGCCGGCGGGCAGTCAATGAGAATCGTATCGTAGCGGTCGGTAATTGGGGTGATGGCGTTGCGCAGGCGAAAATCCCGCTGCGCCAGTTGCGCCATTTCCACCTGCGCGCCGGACAGCGCCGGGCGCGACGGCAAGATATCGTAGTCGCTGGCGGTGGTCTGCACGGCGTCGTTAATGTCGCCATCTCCCAACAGCAATTCGTAAACGCCGCGCTCCAGATCGCGCATCGCCAAGCCGCTGCCAATGGTGGCGTTGCCTTGCGGGTCCATGTCAATCAACAACGCGCGGTTGCCGGCGCTGGCAAACGACGCGCAGAGGTTGATGGCGGTGGTGGTTTTGCCCACCCCGCCTTTCTGGTTGGTAATGGCGATAATCCGAGTCAATTTAGCGGTTCTCTTTTAATGGCTCTCGCCCAGTTCCACAATCAACAGATGTCGTTCCGCCTGCAAAAACGGCACCGCTAATTTCTGCACCGTGAGGCGCGCGCGTAACGCAACCCCAAGGCGCGCGATTTCGGCTTTGGGCAGACGCCCTTTCATTGCCAACAACCGCCCGCCGGGGTGATGCAACGCGGCGCTCAGGGCGAGCGTGTCGGCGACGGATGCAAAAGCGCGGGTGGTAAGCGTATCAAATTTTTGCGCGCTCCGATAATTTTCCACGCGCTCGGCGACTACGCGAACATTGTCAAGTTTTAGGGCGGCGCACGCATAACGCAGAAATTCAACGCGTTTGCCGCGACTGTCAAGCAAGGTGACTTGAAGATGCGGCTGCACAATCGCCAACGGCAACCCGGGAAAGCCGCCGCCGCTGCCGATATCCAACACCGATTCGCCGCGCACGAACCGCGCAATGGTAAGAGAATCCAGCAGGTGGCGCGTTACCATATCGTCTAAATTGTGAAGCGCGGTCAAATTCAACGCGCGATTGCACTTCACCAATAAACGCAGATGCCTCCATAACCGCTGTTGTTGCTGCGCAGACAGGCTGAAGCCGAGCCGCGCACAACCGCGCGCGAGTTTTTCTGTGGTACAGTGTTGCGCTACATCATTCATTTTCACCCGCTTTCATCCAACCAATTAATAATTGGGATTCACCCCACGATGGCTCGCAAAAAAATCAGCCGCAACAACGCGGCGTCTCAAAGCAACTTAGCGTCTCAAACCTCGCATTCTCCTTCTAAGCGGTCGCGGTCGCCAACCTTGGCGGAGCAAGCGGAACGCCATCATCTCTATCAACTCGCGGTGCAATCGCCGCAAACCGATGTGGCGTTGTTGCAACAAATTTATCACCAGGCGCGCGGTCGTTCGGCGCGACGGTTGCGCGAGGATTTTTGCGGCACCGCCGCGCTTCTGTGCGCTTGGCTTAGGCAAGGCGCCGCGTTTAGCGGCGAAGGAATTGACATTGACGATGAGCCGCTGGCATGGGGCAAACAAAACAACTTCAAGCCGCTCGGTAAGCATGGCCGCCGCGCCGACTTGCGCGTCGCCGAAGCCCGCGCACCCAGTCTGGTCGCCCCCGACATTCGTTGCGCGTTCAACTTTTCCTACTGGATTTTTCGCCGCCGCGAAGTGCTGTGCGAATACTTCCGCGCCGTGTACGCCGACTTGGCTGCCGACGGCGTGTTCGTAATTGATTTGCACGGCGGCGCGGAGGTCTTCTCCGAAGAAGAGGAAGTGACCGATTGCGGTGAGTTTGATTTGGTCTGCCATCAAACCGCGGTCAGCCCGGTGGATCACAGCGCCAACTTGGCGTTACATTTCCGCTTTGCCGATGGCTCCGAAATGCACAACGCCTTCCAGTACACCTGGCGCATCTGGTCAATGCCGGAAATCATGGATGTGTTGCGCGAAGCCGGGTTTGACGACCTGCGCGCCTATTGGTGCTGCGACGAAGGCGAGGAAACCCGATACGAATTAACCGAACGCGGCTACAACGATTTCGCTTGGGTGGCGTGTTTGGCGGCGGTGAAATAAGAATGGTTTTGTCCGCAACAAACGACCTCAAGCCGTCACCGTCGGCGCCGCTTCCGCCAACCGTCGACCGGCGGCGGTGTCTTGGTATTGCTGGAAGTTTTGGATGAACTGGGCGGCGAGTCGCGTTGCTCTGCGTTGCCATTCGCCGGGCTCGGCATAGGCGTTGCGCGGATCCAAAATGTCGCTGTTTACCGACGGTAACTGGGTCGGGATTTCAAGGTGGAAATAGGGCAGTATTTGCGTGTCAGCGCGCGCGAACGCGTCGCTTAGAATCGCATGGATGATGGCGCGGGTGTCGTGGATGGAGATGCGCTCGCCGGCGCCGTTCCAGCCGGTGTTCACCAGATAGGCATGCGCTTTCTCGGCGTGCATTCTTTTGTTTAGTTCGTGCGCGTATTTGGTTGGATGCAGGCTTAGAAACGCGGCGCCAAAACAAGCCGAAAAAGTCGGTATGGGTTCTTTCACGCCGCGTTCGGTGCCGGCAAGTTTGGCGGTGAAGCCGGACAGAAAATGATACTGCGTTTGCAGCGACGTGAGGCGCGACACCGGCGGCAACACGCCAAACGCATCGGCGGATAGAAAAATTACCTTGCGCGCATGCCCGCCGCGCGACACCGGCGTGACGATATGCTCAATATGCGCAAGCGGATAGGACACGCGGGTGTTTTCGGTTTTGGAAGCATCGTTGTAATCCACCTCGCCAGCCGCCAGCACCGTTACATTTTCCAGCAACGCATCGGCTTTAATCGCGCGATGAATAGCCGGCTCATGGCGCGCGTTCAAGCGAATGGTTTTGGCGTAACAACCGCCCTCAAAGTTGAAAACGCCTTCGTCATCCCAGCCGTGTTCATCATCGCCGATTAATCGCCGTTTCGGGTCGGTGGACAAGGTGGTCTTGCCGGTGCCGGACAAGCCGAAAAAAATCGCGGTGTCGCCTTGTTCGCCGACATTGGCGGAGCAGTGCATGGAAGCGATGCCGCGCAACGGCAGCCAGTAGTTCATCATGGAAAATATGCCCTTTTTCATCTCGCCGCCATACCAACTGCCGCCGATTAATTGCATCTTCTCGGTGAGGTTGAAAGCGATGAAGTTCTCCGAATTTAACTGCATCTCGCGCCACTGCGGGTTGGTGGTTTGGGCGCCGTTTAACACCACGAAATCCGGCGTAAAGTCAGCCAGTTCTTCCGCCGACGGGCGAATAAACATATTGGTCACAAAATGCGCCTGCCACGCCACCTCCATGATGAACCGCACTTTTAAGCGCGTGTTGGGGTTGGGATTGGCGCCGCAAAACCCGTCCACCACGAACAACCGTTTGCCGCTCAGTTGCCGGGCAACCAATTGTTTGAGGTGCTGCCAGTGCTGCGGGCTCAGCGGCTTGTTATCGTTTTTGCCTTGTTCCGCCCACCAGAAAGTATCGCGCGTGGCGGCATCGCGCACGATGTATTTGTCCTGCGGCGAACGCCCGGTAAACACCCCGGTATCCACCGCCACCGCCCCGCTGGCGGTCACCACGCCGCGCGCGAACCCGGTTAAATCGGCGCGCGTTTCTTCCGCGCGCAACACCGCATAACTCGGATTGCGAAGCACCTCTTGCGCCGCGGTGATTCCGTATCGGCTTAAGTCAACGGGTTTCATTATGTCGGGGTTGGCGGTTAAACAACAATTCGCGCCACGCTTTGAGTCATGGCATGAGTGGAGTGGAAAACGGAACCGGAGAGGCTACCACAACGCCGCCGCGCTTGCATAACGGATTATCGCGAGCCTCCGCTACTGAGGCGGTTTCATGTTATATTGTCAGACATATCCAGTCTCAACGGGGGGCGCAAGCTGAGACGTGCCGGCGGCGATCAGTCGGCATAACCCGTGAACCTGATCCAGATCATGCTGGCGGAGGAATTGAGACTCTTGCAACTCCCGGTTGCCCTAAGGGCTAACGGGTTCGCAATTGCATACCTCGTTTCTTCGCGCTGGCGCGTATTTCTCCACTCACGGGAATCAAGCCATGCGCAAATGTTGGTTGCTGTCACGCCGTTGCTTTCTCTCCGCCGCCATTTCCCTATCGTTGGCGACCGCGCTTGCCGCCGAGCGCGCGGTTCTCAATGTTTATACCTATGATTCATTCGCCTCCAAGTGGGGCCCCGGCCCGCAAATCAAGCTGGCGTTTGAACGACAATGCGATTGTGAAGTGAACTATGTGGCGGTGCACGGTTCCACCGGGATTCTCAGCCGCGTGCAGTTGGAAGGCACCTCCTCGCGCGCCGATGTGGTGCTGGGCTTGGACAATAGCTTGCTGGTGGAGGCGCAAAACACCGGTTTGCTGAAACCGCACAAGGTGGCGTTGACCGTCTTGCAGACGCCGTTTGCTTGGCATGACAAAACCTTCCTGCCGTTTGATTATGGCTATTTCGCGTTCATCTACGACCGCACCAAACTGCGCGCGCCGCCGCGCAGTTTTCAGCAACTGGTGGACGCCGACGATGATCTCAAAATCTTGATTCAAGACCCGCGCAGTTCCACGCCCGGCTTGGGCTTGCTGTTGTGGGTGAAAGCGTTATACCGCGAACAAGCGGCGGCGGTGTGGCGTAAATTAGCGCGCAAAATCGTCACCGTGACGCGCGGCTGGAGCGAGGCGTATGGCATGTTTATCAACGGCGAAGCCGATTTGGTGTTGAGTTATACCACCTCCCCCGCCTATCACATGATTGTGCAAGGCACCGACCAATATCAGGCGGCGGCATTTAGTGAAGGGCACGGCATGCAAATTGAGGTGGCGGCGCAACTCAAAAACGCCCCCCACCCGGCGTTGGCGCAACGATTTATGAATTTTATCGCCACCGATGATTTTCAAGCCGCCATCCCCACCGGCAACTGGATGTATCCCATCAAAGATCTTGCCGACGGCTTGCCGGCGGCGTTTGATGAACTGGTGACGCCGAGCACCCGTTTGCTGATGGACCCGCAGCATATTGCGGAGAACAAAGCCGCGTGGGTGGATGAATTTAGCGCGGCGCTAAGTCGCTAAGTCACCGAGTCGCTGCGTTGTTTTGAATCGCTGAGTCGCTGAGGCGCGATTCATTATGCCTAAATCGCGCTCGGTTCGGCGGCGCCCACCTCACTCATTACTGTGATGTTCGGAATCATTGCGCTACTCGGAATCTTGCTGTTGGTGCTGTGCGCGTTAGGCGGCTTGCTTGCCGAAGCCGGCGCGCTGGCGTTGCGCGCTGAATTAAACAAGCCGATTACTTGGTCAATCGTCCGTTTCACCGTATGGCAAGCGGCTTGTTCCACCTTATTAAGCGTGGCGTTGGCGGTGCCGTTGGCGCGGGCGTTGGCGCGGCGCGGCGCGTTTCTTGGGCGACACTTGCTCATCCGCCTCAGCGGCCTTTCCTTGATTATTCCAAGCCTGGTCGCGGTGCTTGGCATAGTTGCCGTGCATGGGCGCAACGGTTGGACTAACCAACTGCTGGTGGCGGCCGGCATGCCACGGCTGGATTACCTGTATGGCTTGGGCGGCATCCTGCTCGCGCATGTGTTTTTTAATATGCCGTTGGCGACGCGAATTTTTCTCAACGGGCTGCTCACCATACCGCAACATAGTTGGGATTTGGCGCGCTTGTTCGGCATGCAGCCGCGGCACATTTTTTGGCATCTTGAATGGCCCCTGTTGCGCGGCTTGATAGGGGGCGTTGCCGGGTTGATCTTTTTGCTGTGCTTCACCTCGTTCGCGATTGTTCTCACGCTCGGCGGCGGTCCGCAATCCACCACTCTGGAAGTGGCTATCTACCAAGCGATTCGGTTTGATTTTAATTTATCCAAAGCGGTGGCGTTGTCGCTACTCCAAATCGGCGTCTGCTTGCTGCTGACGGCGGCGTTTTTGGTCGGCGGAATGCCGTTTCCGTTGCGCCCGGAAGACGCGCCCGGCACCGCGCGCCCGGATCGCCGCGCCGGGTTGCCGCGTATCGTGGATGCCGTGGTCATCGTCTGCGGCGCAGTGTTTCTGATTACGCCGTTGGCTGCCGTGTTGCTGCAAACCATGACCCCGCGCGGCTGGTCAATCTTGACCACGCCTGAATTGTGGGCGGCGTTACGCTGGACGCTGCTGATTGCGCTGCTCGCCGGCTTGCTATCCTGCGCGTTGGCGCTGTCGGTATCCAGTGTAATCGTGCGGTGGCGGCGCGCGGCGCGCGAAAGAGGCCGGGGCGGGGGTTGGGTGGTTGCCGCGGAACTGGTCGGTCTGCTGACTTTGTTAGTGCCGCCAATTACTTTGGGCGCCGGGCTGTTCCTGTTTGTGCGCCGCTTCACCGATGCGCTTTCGTTGGCGCCGCTGTTGGTGGTCGCGCTGAACGCCCTGCTTACCTTGGCCTTCGGGGTGCGCATCTTGGCGCCGGCGTTGTTGGCGCAACGCAATCGCTACGACCATTTATGCGCCAGTTTGGGAATCGGCGGGTGGCATCAATGGCGGTATATCTTGTGGCCCGCGCTGCGACATCCGCTCGCGTATGCGCTTGCCATCGCCACCACCTTGGCGGCTGGCGATATGGGGGTAATTGCGCTGTTCGGCACCGCTGAGTTGTACACGCTGCCGCTGCTCATGTATCGCTTGCTCGGCAACTACCGATTGGAACAAGCGGCGGTGGTGGCGGTGCTGCTGTGCGCGGTGTGCTTCGCTTTATTCTGGCTGATTGAGCGAATCGGGCGGCTGGGCGGCGCGACAACGGCGGCGCGAACGAACCCCTGCAACCGAAACCCTACAACCGAGCATGCTTGAGATTGACAACCTGCGCTTCACCTATCCGCAAGCGCGCGATGCGCGGCGCACGGCGGGCGAAGATTCGGCATCCGCCGGCGCAATCGTGCAGGCGAATTTCCGCATCGCCAGAGGTCGCTCCACGGCGTTGATGGGGGGCAGCGGCTGCGGAAAATCCACCATCCTCAACCTAATCGCCGGCTTCCTGCAACCGCAGCATGGCGAAGCGCGCTTTGACCGCCGAAGTTTGTTAGGTCTTGCGCCCGCCCAGCGCCCGCTCACCTACTTGTTTCAAACTCACAACCTGTTTCCCCATCTCAATGTCCGCCAAAACATCGCCATCGGCTTGCATCCCGGCATGCGCCTCTCCGCGCCCCAAAACGCCGCCGTTGCGCAAGTCTTAGAATGGGTGTGTTTGCCGGAATTTGCCGCGCGCAACCCGTCCAGTTTGTCCGGCGGGCAACAGCAACGCGTGGCGTTGGCAAGATGCTTGGCGCGATGCTTGGCGGGCAACCGACCGCTGCTGTTATTGGACGAGCCGTTCAACGGCTTGGATGAAACCCTGCGCGCGCAAATGTCCGCGCGGATTTTGGCGTTGCAGAAAACCCACTCCTTGACCGTACTAATCACCACCCACCAACCGCAAGACGCGGCGGCGTTGCAAGCCGAAGTGGTGGCGATGTAGGGCTGCCGTTAAATTGGAAAGCCGGTAGCGGAAAGCCGGGCGAGGCGCCCGCTATCCGCTCAATTTCATGCGCTTTTGGCCGATTTCGTCATCCAAAACGCGATATAGAAATTGCATATCTTTGCTGCCCTTCTTGCTGTTGCACGGTTGGCAGAGCAATTGTAAGTTGCTTAATTCATCCAAGCCGCCGTTTGCTTTGGCGAGAATGTGGTCAACATGCAGAAATTTGGATGCCAATTCGGTGAAACAGCCTTTGCAGAATGTAACACCATG
>JAHRAW010000049.1 GCA_020027415.1 Gammaproteobacteria bacterium | reverse complement strand
ACCGGGTTTTATTCGGATATTTGCAGTTTTCTCTTTTGAAGTTTCCCATTTTGGAGTTTTTTATGGCGCGTGTAACCGTAACTGATTGCCTTGAACATGTGGATAACCGCTTCCAGTTGGTGTTGGTGTCCGCCAAGCGGGTGCGACAACTGATTTTGGGCGCCGAGCCGCTGGTGGAGGCGAACAACGATAAATGGACCGTGGTGGCGCTGCGTGAAATCGCCGCCGGCTTGATTGGACCATCCATTTTAGAAGAGCCGAAACCGGAGGTTGAATTGAGTTTTGACGAGCCGATTGCAGATGGCGAAACCGATGACGCCGGCGAAACCAGCGAAGCGAACGAAGCGGGCGCCGCCGAAACCGTGGTTCCGTACCGGGAAATTAATTTGGAGCAAAGAAGCGAACAATGGAAACAGTGGCGACGAAGCGGTTTCGGCGCCTCCGAGATTCACGCGCTGATGGCGCAGTCGCCAAAATCTCTCAGCGCGTTGCAAGCTGAAAAAGCCGGGCAAGGCCGCGATTGTCAGAGCGAGGCGATGCGGCGCGGCATAGAACTGGAACCCGAAGCGCGCAAAATGTACTGCGCCGAGGTTGGGGTTGAAGTTCATCCGCTGTGCGTGCAGCATAAAAAACACGCGTGGGCGCGCGCCAGCCTGGACGGAATTTCAGATGACCGCAAGCAGGTCGTGGAAATCAAGTGCGGAGAAGGCATTTATGAGCAGGCGCGCGACGGCGAAATTTCGCCGCAATACCGTGCGCAACTGCAACATATCCTGTTTGTAACCGGGCTGGAAACCATAGACTATTGGTGTTATTCGCCGGGCAAGAAAGGTATTTTGATTAAGGTGAAAAGAGAAGACGCCTCCTACATGGATAAAGTGATTGAAGTGGCGGAGCGGCACCAGCACCTGTTAGCCGATGAATTGCCCGCTGAGCCGGCCGCGGAAGCGGAGCACGACTGAAGCGCGCGCGGCGCGCGGCGCGCCGACCGAAGCGCTGCTTGACGATCTCAGCGGCTACCTGGACGCCACCGCAGTCGCCACCATTCGCGACGCGTGCTGTTTCGGCGCCGAAGCCCACGCCGGACAAACTCGGCAAAGCGGCGAAGCCTACATAGCCCACCCCCTTGCCGTGGCGCGCATTCTCGGTGAAATGCGCATGGACAGCCGCACCATCATCGCCGCGGTGTTGCACGATGTGGTGGAAGACACCGCCATCACCGTGCCACAAATCGCCGAACGTTTTGGCGGCGCGGTCGCCGAATTGGTGGACGGCGTCAGCAAAGTCAGCCTGCTGGAACAAGAGCCGAAAGAACATGCCGAGGCCGCGTCGTTTCGCAAAATGTTCATGGCAACGGCGAAGGATTTGCGCGTCATCATCATCAAATTGTCCGACCGCTTGCATAACATGCGCACCTTGGGCGCGCTCAACGAAGACAAAAAACGGCGCGTCGCCCGGCAAACCTTGGAGATTTACGCGCCCATCGCCAACCGCCTCGGCATGCGCGAGTTGGCGCAAAAATTGGAAAATCTGAGCCTGCAAAACCTCTACCCGAAACGCTACCAAGCCATCGCCAAAAAATTAGGCGGCAAAAAGCGCGGGCGCACTTCGGTGCTCAACGAATTGTGCGACAAGATTCAACTGCAACTGCAACGAGTCGGCATTGACGCGCGCGTGTATGGGCGCGAAAAGGACATTTACAGCATCTACCACAAGATGCAACAAAAGAGATTGTCGCTCAGAGATGTGCATGACATCAACGCCATTCGCGTGATTTGCGAAACGCGCGCGCAGTGTTATCCCGCGTTGGGCGCGATTCATCAGCGCTACAAACCGCGCCCGGAAAGTTTCAAGGACTATATCGCCATTCCCAAAGTGAACGGCTATCAGTCGTTGCATACGGTGGTGATTGACCGCTTCGGGCAGCCGGTGGAAGTGCAAATCCGCAGCCAAGCGATGCACCGCGTGGCCGAAAATGGAGTCGCTTCGCACTGGTTGTATAAAACCGAAACCACCGGCGAACACGCGCCGCAGCAGTTGGCGCAGCAGTGGCTGAGCAGTTTCCTTGAATCGCAGCAAAAATCCGTTGATTCCGGGGATTTTCTGGAACACCTCAAAGCCGACCTGTTTCCCGACAAGGTGTATGTTTTCACCTTGAAGGGCGACATCAAGCGGCTGCCGCGCGGCGCCACCGCGCTGGATTTTTCCTATGCGGTGCATACCGATGTGGGCAATCACTGCATCGGCGCGCGCATCAACCAGCAGACGGTGCCGTTGCATGTGACCCTCAATAACGGCGACCATGTTGCAATCATTACCGCGCGCGCCGCGCGCCCATTGCCGACTTGGCTCAATTACGCGGTCACTTCCAAAGCGCGTTCCTCCATTCGCCATTTTCTCGTCCAGCAAAAAGACAAGGAGTCGCTCAAATTAGGACGCAAACTGCTGTATCAAGCCTTGTTCAAACAAGGCTACCGACGCTTGCGCATTCCCCCGGCGCACAAAACCGCGTTATTGGCGCATTTGCATGTGGATGAGTGGCCACAACTGCTGCGTGACATCGGCTTTGGCAAGCGCCCGCCGGCGTTGGTCGCCAAGCAGTTGCTCGCCGAAATCACCGGCGAACACGCGCGCGCCGCAGGCGATCCACCAAAGCCGACTGTGATGACCATTGAAGGCACCGAACGGCTGCTGGTCGCATATGCCAATTGCTGTCACCCGATTCCCGGCGATGCCATTGTCGGCGCCATGACCGCCGGGCGCGGGTTGGTTGTGCATCGCGCCCACTGCCGCAACTGCAAGCAAATCATGCGCCAGCCGGATCACCACATTCACTTGGCGTGGTCGGCGTCCACGCGCGGACAATTCCAAGTGCCGCTCAAAATGGAAACCCGCAACCAACCCGGCGTGTTGGCGGCGGTCAGCAACATCATTGCCGCGCACCAATCCAACATCAACCATGTGGAAGTCACCCAGCAGCATTCCAACAACTCATCCATGGCGTTCATCATTGAAGTCTCCGGGCGCAAGCATTTGGCGGATATTCTGCGTCAGTTGCGCGCTAAAAATTCGGTCATCAATGTGGCGCGCGGCTAACTCGGCTGAGTCGGGCAAGTTGGTTGCATTGCACAATCTTGTACAATCGGCGGCAACCCGCCAGGCTCTCCACGCCTCCCGCCGCTCATTCCGCCCGCCGTCATGTTGGTCGTTGACCTTGACATTGGTCGCCAGATTTTAGAACTCCGCGACTTGCGCGGCGCGCAGAGGTCACGGCCGCGGACGCTGGTGCGCTACCGTATTTCCTCCGCCGCCAACGGTGTCGGCGAAAAAATGCATAGTTACTGCACCCCCCGCGGACGGCATGTCATTCGCGCCAAAATCGGGCATGCGGCGGTGTTAGGCAGCGTGTTTGTCGGGCGGCGGCAAACGGGTGAGGTATTTACCCCGGCGATGCGCGCCGCCGCGCCGCCGCGCGATTGGATTTTGACGCGGATTTTATGGCTCAGCGGATGCCAGCCGGGCTTCAATCGTCTCGGCGCGGTGGATAGCATGCGCCGCTATATTTATATTCACGGCGCGCCCGATGATGTGGAGATGGGGCGACCGGGCTCGCGTGGTTGCATCCGCATGCGCAATCGCGAGGTGGTGGATTTATTTGCGCGCGTGCCGGCCGGCACATGGGTGGATATTCATGAGTAACGCCGCCGCCGCCGCCGCGAAAGTCCCGCGGCAAGCGCCCTTAGCAATGCCCTTAGGTCCGCTGATGGTTGACCTCAGCGGCGAGACCATGCGCGCCGAAGAGATGGATTTTTTACGCCATCCGGCGGTCGGCGCGGTCATTTTATTTGCCCGCAACTATCGCAGCAAAACACAAGTGCGCGGATTGGTTGATGAAATCAAAGCGCTCCGCGCGCCGGCGTTGTTGGTGGCGGTGGATCAGGAAGGCGGGCGCGTACAACGTTTCCGCGACGGCTTCTATCCACTGCCGGCGCCCGGCCGCCTCGGTGAGTTGTATGACCGCGACCGCGAACAAGGCCTCGCCATGGCCGAAACGGCGGCCTGCTTGATGGCGACCGAAGTATTGCAAACCGGCGTGGATTTCAGTTTTGCCCCGATGCTGGACTGCCGCGGTCCGCCCAACCCAGTAATTGGCGCGCGCGCTTTTCACCGCGACCCCGCGGTAATTGGTGAATTGGCGAATGCCTATATCCGCGGCATGAACCGCGCCGGCATGGTCGCCACCGGCAAACACTTCCCCGGACACGGCGGCGTCACCGCAGACTCGCACCGGCGGCTGCCGGTGGATGCGCGCAGTTTGGCGGAACTGCAACAGCGCGACCTAATGCCGTTTCAAAGTCTGGCAAAGCGGTTGGGCGGCATCATGACCGCGCATGTGCTTTTTGAACGCATCCATGCGCAACCACCGACCTATTCCTCTTTCTGGCTGCAACGAATGCTGCGCCGCGAGTTACGCTTCAACGGCGTGATTTTCAGCGACGACCTGAGTATGAAAGGCGCCGCCGCCGAACTGGATATGCCAGTGCGCAGCCTCGCCGCGCTGAACGCCGGCTGCGATATGGCGCTGATCTGCAACGCCCCAAGCAACGCCCGCCGCGCCGCCGACCATATCGCGCAGGAATACGGCGGCGACTCGTCGCGCTTGCCGTCCATGAAAGCGAAAGGAAAGGGAAAGGCGGCTACGCCGGCGGCGCTTGCGCAAATGGCGGCGGCGTTGGACGCAGCATGGGGATAATTTGCATGCGAGGGGCGGCCATAGCAACCCCAACCATACCCCGTCATTCCGCGTGGCTATACCCCGTCATTCCCGTAGTCCCCAGATTAAAGCATGCAGGGGCAAGATTTAATCTGGAATCTCTCCCCCCATTCGTCATTCCCGCGGTCGGTTTAATCTGGAAACTCCATGCGAGAACCCCAATTCCCCCCAAATATCACTTGACATTGCCGTTTAGGTTGGTTACATTCACTCACAATCTACTGCATAGTGCAGCAAAATAAACCTTGACAAGATGAATAATT
>JAHRAW010000047.1 GCA_020027415.1 Gammaproteobacteria bacterium | reverse complement strand
AAAGTCGCTAAACGAAGCATGGTTCTGGCAGGTTGCGGTGCACTATGCGGATTACGAAGACGAGATTGTCCAAAGCCACACCTTTGGCACGCTGAATCCAACGATCACCACTTTTGAAACGCAACCGGTCTCGCTCCGCTTTGCGTTAGGAGTGCGATTTAGATAGTGGGTGTTTTATGGCGAGCGGGCAATAACAATTGCACCGCCGTCGCCATAAAAACTTCAACCACAAAAAAGCACCGCTTTTTCGGGCGGTGCTTTTTTTATTGCTACAATGTTGCGCTTGGTTGTCGCTTAGGCGGCGAGCGCGCGCAAGCGATTGTTAAGGCGTTTTTTCAATCGGGCGGCGCGATTTTTATGGTGCAAATTTTTTGACACCGAGCGATCAATGCAAATGGTTGCGTCGCGGTAGGCGGTGGTGGCGGCTGGGCGATCCTGCGCGCCCGCCAGTTTCAAAAATTTCTTGATGGCGGTACGCAACGCTGAGCGTTGGCTCATGTTGTGAAGGCGAAGTTTGATATTTTGACGCGCTCGTTTGCGCGCCTGCGGCGAATTTGCCAAAGTGATTCCTCGTCGGTTGGGTGATGGTTAGTTGCGATAGTGCTTGCAAAACAGCGGCAAGTATTGGCAATCGGGTTGCAAAAGTCAAGCGATATCCAGTTCATGGAAACCAAATCAATTGAAATTGCGGGTTAGGCAAGCGGCGCCGCCGCCGCCTCTCCCACAAGTTGCGAGTTGCCAACGCGGATGAACCACCAACAGCGAGAATACCAGGCACCGGCATGGCGGCGAAATTAATCAAATCGGCTTCGGTCATCGGCGCCATGACATTTTTGTCGCGAGTCTCCGGGCTGCTGCGGGATGTGGTGTTCGCCCATTTGTTAGGCGACCGCGCGGCGGCGGATGTGTTTTTTGTGGCGTTGAGAATCCCCAACTTTTTCCGCCGAATTTCCGCCGAGGGCGCCTTTTCAGCCGCGTTTGTGCCGGTGTTCGTGGATACCCGCATGCGCCAATCGGCAAACGATGCCGAGCGTTTTGTGCAGTTATTGTTGGGTCGCTTTGGGTTGATTTTATTGGTGGCTTCGGCGCTCGGAGTGTTGGCGGCGCCGTTGTTGGTGGCGCTGCTTGCCCCGGGTTTTTTGCAACATCCCGACCAATATCAACTGGCGGTCAACGCAACGCGCATCACCTTCCCCTATGTGTTTTTCATTTCATTGGTGGCCATGGCGGCTGGCATGTTGAATGCTTGCGGACGGTTTGCCGCGCCTGCCGCCACGCCGATTTTGTTGAATATCTGCCTGCTTGGCGCGGCGCTGATATTGGTGCCGTGGTTTTCCAGCGCGCCCATCGCCCTCGCCATTGGCGTGGCGTTGGCGGGGCTGGTGCAACTGCTGTTTCAGATTCCGTTCTTGCGCAAGGAGCAACTCAGCCTGCGCCCGCGCCTGCGGCGTCGGCGGCAAGACGCGGTGGCGGCAGCCGGGGTCGGGCAAGTGTTCAGATTGACCTTGCCGGCAATGTTGGGCGTGTCGGTCGCGCAAATCAATGTGTTAATTAATACCTTGCTGGCTTCGTTTTTAGTGACCGGCAGCATATCGTGGCTGTACTATTCGGACCGCTTGATGGAATTTCCGGTGGGCGTGTTTGGGCTCGCGCTCAGCACCGTAATCTTGCCGAATTTATCGCGCAAGCGCGCTACCGGCGCGGCGTTTTCCAAAACCCTGGATTGGGCGGCGCGCTGGGTTTGTCTGGTCTGCATCCCGGCGACCGTGGGACTCATCGTCCTCGCCGAACCGCTGATCGCGACCATTTATTTCCACGGCGGCTTTACCGAAAACGGGGTGTATAACGCCGCCGCCAGTTTGGTCGCCTATGCGGTCGGGTTAACCGCCATCGTGCTGGTGAAAATTCTCGCGCCCGGTTTCTATGCGCACCAAAACACCAAAACCCCGGTGCGCATCGCGATCATTGCAATGGCGTGCAATATGGTGTTGAGTTTGTTGTTGGTATATCCGCTGCGGCATGTCGGCTTAGCCTTGGCGACTTCGTTGGCGGCTTGTCTCAACGCCGCGTTATTGTATGTGGAGTTGAAAAAAGCAAAGGTGTATTGCGCCGAGCCCGGTTGGGCGGGCTTCTTAACCAAAGTGTGCGCGGCGTCGCTCGGCATGGGCTTGTTGCTCATCTGGGGCGGCGACGACACCGCCGCGTGGCTGGCGCGCTCAAGCGGGCAACGCGCGCTTGAACTGGTGCTTTGGGTCGCGCTCGGCGGCGCGGTGTATTTCATTGCGCTGCGGTTGATGGGGCTGCGGCTTCAAGCCATGTGGCGCGCCCAAGCCGGCTCCTAACAAGCGCATGCAACTGCTTCGCTCCATACATTCCCCGGCGTTGCCGCGCGCCGGTTGCGCGCTCACCATCGGCAACTTTGATGCGATTCATCTGGGGCATCGCGAAATTTTGAAAACCTTGGGGCAGCGCGCCGCACAACGCAACTTGCCGGCGGTGGTGATGACTTTTGACCCGCATCCGCAAGAATATTTTCGCGGCGCTGATGCGGTGGTTAGGGTAACCACCGCTTCCATGCGGTTTTTTGCGCTGCAGGAATGCGGCGTGGATATGATGCTCAGCCTGCGCTTCAATGACGAGTTGGCGCGCACCGACGCGGCGCAATTTATTCGCGTTTATCTGGCCGAGCGGTTGCGGATGAAGTATTTATTAATCGGCGATGACTTTCGGTTTGGCGCCAAACGAGTGGGCGATTTGAATATGCTGAGCCGACACGCGGCGCAATATGGCTATCAAGTGGAGCGCGCGGACACCTTG
This sequence comes from Gammaproteobacteria bacterium, assembly GCA_020027415.1. GTDB lineage: Bacteria > Pseudomonadota > Gammaproteobacteria > Arenicellales > Poriferihabitantaceae > JAHRAW01. The sequence continues at coordinate 23,677 of JAHRAW010000047.1, read as the reverse complement.
AAGAGACACGACCGCCGCGTCAGCAGCACGTGGGTGCGAGAATTGCTCGGCGGCGGTCGTTTGCACCAAGCCGAGCAGTTATTGGGGCGCAAATATACTTATGTGGGGCGCGTCATGCATGGTCAACGGCGCGGGCGAGAGTGGGGGTTTCCGACCCTCAATATCGCGGTTCGGCATCGCCCGGCGCTCAGCGGCGTGTTCGCCGTGCGGGTGCGCGGTTTGGAGCGCGATGCTATGCCCGGCGTCGCCAGTCTCGGCACCCGCCCGACGCTGAAATCGGTCGCCTCGCAACCCAAAAATTTGTTGGAAGTTCATTTGTTTGATTATCACGGCGAGGCGTATGGTCGGCGAGTTTGCGTGGAGTTCAGGCAAAAAATTCGCGACGAGGAAAAGTTTGACGATTATGCTACGCTCACAAAACGCATGGCACAAGATGTTCAAATCGCCAAACAAATGTTACGCGCAAGCGCCGCATGAACATACTTTCCCAAGCCGAAACCCGGGAAACTAAAAGCCGGCGTTTCATCGGTTATCTGTTGCTTGCGGCGGTGGTGGTCGGTCTTGACCAAGTTAGCAAATACGCGGCGCTGCTCAATTTATTCGGGCGACCGCCGTTGGAGATTCTGCCGGTTTTTCATTTGACCTTAGTGTTTAATCGCGGCGCGGCGTTCGGGTTTCTCGCCGAAGCCGGCGGCTGGCAGCATTATTTTTTGGGCGGCTTGGCGACCGGGATCGGGTTGCTATTGGTGGCGTGGCTGTGGCGCGCGCCGCCGCGAAGAGCCATGCTGTGTTATGGGTTGGCGTTGGTATTAGGCGGCGCAATCGGCAATCTGCTGGACCGCGTTAGCCATCAATATGTCATAGACTTCATTTTGTTGCATTATCACGGCTGGCGATTTCCCGCCTTCAACCTCGCCGACAGCGCGATTTTCATCGGCGCTGTGCTGTTATTCTGCGATGGCTTTGGCTGGCGGCGGCATGCGCCGCGCCGCGGTGAGCCGGGCGGTTAAATGTTGCATGCGGAGAAAACCATGAAAGTTGTGCTTGCCAAACCCAGAGGATTTTGCGCCGGCGTGGAACGCGCGATTGAAATCGTCGAACGCGCGCTGAAAAAACACGGCGCGCCGATTTATGTGCGCCACGAGGTGGTGCATAACCGCTTTGTGGTGCAGGATTTGCGTAACAAAGGCGCGATTTTCGTTGATAATTTAGATGAAATTCCAGCGCACGCCACGGTGATTTTCAGCGCCCACGGTGTTTCCAGAGCGGTGTGGCGGGAAGCCGCCAGCCGCGCGCTGAATATATTTGACGCCACTTGTCCGTTGGTTACCAAAGTGCATGTGGAAGTGCGCAGATACCGCAAACTCGGCTTGGAAGTGATTTTGATTGGGCATGCCGGACATCCCGAAGTGGAAGGCACTATGGGGCAGGCGGAGAGCGGCTTGCACTTGGTGGAAAACATGCGGGATGTCGCGCGGCTGCAAGTGCGCGATGCGCGCAAACTCGCTTATGTCAGCCAGACCACATTGTCGGTGGATGATACTGCGACGCTCATCGCCGCGTTGAAGAAGCGGTTCCCGGAGATTGTCGGTCCAAGAAAGGACGACATTTGTTATGCTACGCAGAACCGCCAAGATGCGGTCAAGCGGTTGGCGCAAGATTGCGAGGTGATGTTTGTGGTCGGTTCTCCCAACAGTTCCAATTCCAATCGCTTGCGCGAGATTGCGCAACTGCGCGGCGTGCCGACTTTTTTAATTGACGGTCCCGATGAAATTAAAGCGCGCTGGTTGGTCGGCAAAAAATGCGCCGGGGTTACCGCCGGCGCCTCGGCGCCGGAGTCGTTGGTTGCCGCGGTGATTGAACGGCTTGGGCAAAGCGTGGAACAGGCCATTGAACTCAGCGGTCCGCAAGAGAACATCGCCTTTTCGTTGCCGGCGGGTTTGCGCGATTCGTTTCACACTCACAAAGAATCTCAAAGTCTTAGCATCCCAACTGCCGGAATAGCTCAGTCGGTAGAGCAACTGATTCGTAATCAGTAGGTCGGAGGTTCGACTCCTCTTTCCGGCACCATCTCTATGCCACTACCAGCCGACACATCCGGAGAAGTGGGTGAAACGGGCGGAGATACTGCGAACATCCCCATCTCCCCGGTGGGATCTCGCCTGCCTCATCACGCCGGCGCTTGGTAGGTTTTCATTGCTGCAATAATATCCGCCAACTTGCCCGGCACCCATTCGTGGTCGCCGTCAAACTTGCGGTGAATATGCGGCTCCAAGGTTTTATATTCCGCCGTCAAAATCTTAAATTCCAATTGATAGCGTCGCTTTGGGTCGGCGGTTTGATAACTGGCTAATCGCGCTTCGGCGTTGGTCGCCACGCCGACTTTGTAGATGCCTGGGTACGCCGGATTGCTGATCACATATACATATTTTTTCGCACGCGCATCTTGTTTGCCGCGTTGCGGCGGGGTGCGGGAAAAATTGGCTTCGCCGCGCAGTAAATCAGATGGCACATCTTTTTCCAAGCGTTGTTCAATTTGCTTCCACGCTTCTCTGGCGACATCAATGCCGACCCAGTTGCGCTCCAAACGTTCGGCGGCGATGCAGGTGGTGACGCAGCCGCAAAACGGATCCAGCACAAAATCGCCGGGGTTGGACGAGGCGGAAATGATGCGCTCCAGCAACGCCAGCGGTTTTTGCGTGGGGTAGCCGGTGCGCTCTTTGCTCCATGGCATTACGCCATGACGAACAAACACATCATCGGCAATTTTCCCCTTCTCCAGCGACCGCTGTGACCCGTCGGCGCGCAACTGCCCTTGACTCCATTTATGCGGCACGCGCACCGCGTCCATGTTAAAAGTCCAGTTCGCGCTTTTGGTGAAAAACAGCAACACATCATGTTTCCACCCCCAGCGGTTTTTGCCGGCGCCGCCGCCGCCGTAATACCAGATAAATTCATTTTGAAATTGCTTGCCGCCGAATATGCAGTCCAGCAATAATTTTAGGTAATGCGACATGGTCGGGTCGCAGTGCAAATAAAAACTGCCGGTGGATTTCAAAACTCGGTGGCATTCAATTAAGCGGATTGCCATATAAACCAGATAGCAGTAGTTATACGAATTGCCCATGGCGTTGACGCCGATCAACAGCGAATGCAATTCGTGGTTCTCCTGCCGCAATTCCTCCACCCATTCATCCTTAATATCCTCTGCGCCGAAGTAATCCGAAAAACTCGCGCCTTCGGCCTCCGAGCCAATCGGCGCGGTAAATTGTTTCTTTTTATTAAACGGCGGGTCGGCGTAAATTAAATCCACGCATGCCGAATTGATGCCGCGCAGGAAATCTATGTTGTCACCGAGAAAAACAGTACGGCTTTTAATATTTGGTTTCATGGGTTTAACCAAGCGGTGTATGAGTCAGGGAGTTAAAGAGTTAAGGCGTAGAGTGGCGCCAAAATTTTCTTTATACCGCTTTTCAAACTGCGCTTTGCTAAGGCGATGATTCTGCGTGCCGGGGTGTTCTATTTTGATGGCGCCCAACAGCGAGGCGATTTGCCCGCTGGTTTGCCAGTCCAGTTGCTTGGCGAGACCATATAACAAGCCGGCGCGAAAAGCGTCGCCGCAACCGGTCGGGTCTTTGGCGGCTTTAACATGCGCCGCCTGGATGCGCATGACATGTCCATCGTGGTAAAAATCCGCGCCCTCGCCGCCGCGCGTGACCACCAACGCCGCCACGCGCGCGGCGATTTGCGCTAAGTTTTTGCCGATTTTCTGTTGCAGCAGTTCGGCTTCATAGTGGTTGACGACGATATAGGTGGCCCGCTCAATACACCGCGCCAACTCGTCGCCGGTGAACATCGGCAGCCCTTGCCCGGGGTCAAAAATAAACGGAATATCCGCCGCGTGGAATTGGGTTACATACTGCAGCATGGCGTTTTTATCATTCGGCGCGACGATGCCAAGGCGAATATCAGCGCCGGCGGTCACATCGGTCACTTGCTGTTGCCGGGCGTGTTGCATGGCGCCGGGATGAAAGGCGACAATTTGATTGTTATCAATATCGGTGGTCAAGAATGCTTGCGCGGTGTAGGTGTCCGCAATTTCGGAAATATGCGTAACCTCAATATGGTGTCGGCAAAGCCACTTGCGATACGGCGCAAAATCCTTGCCCACCGTGCCCATCGGCAGCGGTTCGCCGCCGAGCAGTTTCAGGTTGTATGCGATATTGCCGGCGCAGCCGCCGAACTCCCGCCGCAACTCCGGCACCTGAAAACATACATTAAGCATATGCATGCGGTCGGGCAGGATATGATTTTTGAACTGGTCGCGAAACACCATGATGGTGTCATAAGCGAACGAGCCGGTGATTAAGGTGGGCACAGCGTTTCCTGAAAGGAGGGCGGCGTTGCGTTAGGGTTAGGAGGTCCGGGCGCAACTTTTGCACTTGCCGTATAACGTGAGTGCGTGGTCGTGCAGCATGAAGCCATGCCGTTTCGCCACCTTGTCTTGTTGGGCTTCAATGCGCGCATCAAAAAATTCGGCGACGCTGCCGCACTCAATGCAAACCATGTGGTCGTGATGGGCGGCGTCATTGAGTTCAAACACCGCTCGCTCGCTCTCAAATTTATTGCGGATGACCAACCCCGCGTTTTCAAACTGGGTAAGCACCCGATACACCGTAGCCAGCCCGATGTTCTGCCCGTTTTCCAGCAGAATTTTATAGACATCCTCCGCCGCCATATGCCGCACCTCGCTATTTTCCAGCACCGCCAGCACCTGCAATCTGGGGCGGGTGGTTTTTAACCCTGCTTGTTTGAGGTCGGTGCTGCCGGGCACGGGAGATGATCGTGGGAGTGGTTGGATAGGGCGGCGGGTATGCATGCCGCTATGCAGTATACATGACATTAGCCCGCGTCAGGTTGCTGCGGTCTGGCTCGCCGTGCGGAGTGGATTAACGCAGCGAATCGAGCTGAGCGAAGCGAATTACGAACCGAACGACGCAAACCGAAGCGAGTCTAAACTAGTCTAAGCGTCTAAGCGCGGCGGCACAACAACGGGATATCGCCGCACCCGCCGCCGGCGAATTTAGCCAGCGCGGTTTTCAACGCCGGGCTGGCGTCAACCAAATTCATGCCGCCGCTACGAATCGCTTGGGCGGCGCGGCGCCGACTGCCGAAAATTTCTTTGAAGCCCCGCATCATCGCCAGCACCAGCGCGTTATTGCCCTGCCGCCATCTCTCGTAACGTCGTAGCACGCTGTATTGACCGATATGCCGCCCGTGGCGATGCGCATGCCCGACCACTTCGGCGAGCGCGGCGGCGTCCATAAAGCCGAGGTTGGCGCCCAACCCAGCCAGCGGATGAAGGCTATGCGCGGCATCGCCGACCAGCGCGACCGAATCGGCAATGTAGCGACTGGCATGGTGTTGCACAATTGGAAAGCGGCGGCGCGGTTGGAGGTCGCTGAGCGCCCCGAGTTCAGACAAAAACAGCGGCTGCAGCCGCGCGCAGAATTCGGTTTCGTTCAATTGCATCAGCGCACCCGCTCGCTCGCGGTCGCACGACCATACCAGCGCGCAGCGCGCATCCGCCAACGGCAGCATCGCCACCGGACCGGTTGCCAAAAAACACTGCCAGGCGGTGGCGCGATGTCCGCGGGCGGCGGATAAGGTGGCGACGATGGCGTCCTGCGCGAAATCAAAGAACTGGGTGGATATGCCGCAAAGTTCGCGCACGCGGGAATGGCAGCCGTCCGCGCCCACCAACAAGCGGGTGACGATTTGTTGGTCGGATAGGGTGACCGTCACGGTTGCCGCGCCGTTCTGTTGGATGCCCGTTACCGCAGTATTATGCAGCACCGTGGCATGCGCGCTTTGTTGCAGTTGTGCCAGCATCGCGGCACGCATCACGCGGTTCTCAATGATATAACCGAGGCATGCTTCGCCCACGCCCACTTCGTCGGCGCGAAACGAAATTTTCGCCGCGCTGTTGCGATCCCATACTTTCATCGCGTGATAGCGGCTGAGCAGTTTCGGGTTCAGGCGCGACCACACGCCTAACGCGGTGAATAAATTGCCGACTGCAAGATTGATTGCGCTGACGCGCGCATCGGTTGCGTCCGGCGGGAAGGCACCGCGCGGTTGCGATGATTGCGCCGCTTGCGGTTGTGGTTTTGGTTGCGACTGCGGTTGCGCTTCCACCAACGCCACTTTGAGCCCTTGATGCGCGAACAAGCAAGCACTGGCTGCGCCGATTAAGCCGGCGCCGGCGACCACGACATCAAATGGTCGGCAGTCTGGTTTGTCAGCAGCGAGCGACATATCGCATTGCGCTAGTAGTGCGTAGTGTCAGTAGTGTCGTAATCCGCTACGCCGCGCGGCAATCTACTCACGCCAGCGGCAAGCCGGCACCCAACCGCGTTGGCGAGGCGGCTAATCCTAAGGTGTGCCGCAGCAATAACCGCTTGATCGGCGGCAGCAGTTCAACGCCGGCGAGTCCGATATTGCGCGCGAATTGCACCGACTTGCGCGGGCTGCAAAACAATTGAATCAACCCGTCAGTAAAGCCGCCGACCATCGCGGTTTCGCGCCGCCGCCGCGCGACATACCTTTCCAGCAACGCCGGGCTTGCAATATCTTGGCGTTGTTGCGCCGCTTGATGCAGCATTTCCGCCAACACCGCGACATCACGCAGCCCAAGATTAAAGCCCTGCCCGGCGACTGGATGCACGATATGCGCGGCGTTGCCGATGCTCAGCGCGCGCCCGCGCACCGGGCGTTCAATTTTACTGCGGTGCAACGGATAACAGTTGCGCGCGCTGGGGCGCGAAAAATTGCCGGCGCGCGCGCCGAACGCCCGTTGCAACGCCTGCATGAAGGCGGTGTCCGACAACGCCATGCGGGCGGCGGTTTGTTGGCGGTCGGTGCTCCATACCACGGCGTAGCGATGGTCGCAGTGCGGCAGCAACGCCAGCGGACCTTCGCCGGTAAACCGTTCATAGGCGCGCCCGCCATGCGGGCGGTCGGTTTGCACGAAGCAGAGAATCGCGTTCTGCGGATACCGGGTACGACGGGCTTGCACGCCGATTTGCGCGCCCAAGTTGGAGCGACCGCCGTCGGCGAGCACCACCAATCCGGCTTGCAAGGTCACGGCTTGTTGGCGGTGGCAGACGGTGAGCAAATTGTCGCGCGCGCGCGGCTGCACGCGCTCCACTTCGGCCGGGCAAAACAGGTCAATGGCGGCACTTTGGCGCAGGCGCTGATGCAGCGCCTCGCCTAACACTCGGGTTGCCACCACATACCCCAACGCTGGCACGCCCACATCGGTATTGCGCAGGTGGGTCATGCCAAAATGCCCGCGGTCGGATATGTGAATCTCCAAAATGGGCTGCACTTGATGCGCGGCAATTTGCGCCCACACGCCCATGCCGGTGTAGATTTGCCGGGCGAGGTAGGTCAAGGCAACGGTGCGCTCGTCAAAACTCGGCTGGTCGCGGCTTGCCCGCGGTTCCATGACGGCGATGGATAGCCCGCTGGTTTCCAGCGCCACCGCCAAACTGGCGCCGACCAACCCGCCGCCGACAATCACCACATCGTATCGGCGTGGCTTGGGGCTATCGGCGGCGGCAGCGGCAGGCTGTATCATGCGTCCGCCATCAGCGCTTCAATGTCAGCGATTTGTTTCGGCGCATCCACCGAGAGATTCTCGTTACCGTTGCGGGTGACCAAAATATCGTCCTCAATGCGAATGCCGATGTTGTGCCACTGGGCGTCTAAGTCGGCGGCGGCGGGCAGGTATAGCCCCGGCTCCACGGTCAGCACCATGCCGGGTTCCAACAACCGCCACTGCTCATCCACTTTGTAATCGCCGACATCATGCACATCCATTCCCAACCAGTGACCGGTGCGATGCATGTAGAAACGCTGATAGGCATGCGTCTCAACCAATTCGTTGCGCTCGCCGTGCAACAAGCCCAAGTCTATCAAGCCGTCGGTCAACACTTGCGTGGCCGCGGTATGGTATTCGCTCAGCGGTTGGTTCGGTTGGATGGCGGCGATGGCGGCTTGCTGCGCCGCTAACACCACCTCATACACCGCTTTTTGCGGCGCGCTGAAAGCGCCGTTGACCGGGAAGGTGCGGGTGATATCCGCCGCATAACAATCCAGTTCCGCGCCGGCGTCAATGAGCAATAAATCGCCGTCTTGCAGTCGGCGATTGTTTTCGGTGTAGTGCATGATGCAAGTGTTTGCGCCCCCCGCCACGATGGAAGGGTAGGCGGGGTAATGGCTGCCGCCCAAGCCAAACTCATATTCCAGTTCGGCTTGAATCTGGTATTCATAGCGCCCCGCGGCGGTGCTTCGCATGGCGCGCCGATGTCCGGCGGCGGACAATCGCGCGGCGGCGCGCATCAGTTTTTGCTCGTCTTTTTTCTTAATCAGCCGCATTTCATGTAGGAAATGCCCCAACTCCACAAACTCCCCGGGCGCATGCACGCCGGCGCGTTGCTTGGCGCGCAACGCACGGGTGCAGCGCAGCAACTCGCGGTCAAAATCGCGGTAGCGCCCCATGGTGACAAACACGCGCGCGCGGTTTTCAAGCAAGTTCGGCAGGCGGTCGTGGAATTCGCCAATCGGGAAACTCTGCTCAGCGCCATATTGTTCGCGCGCGCCGAGTAGCCCCTGGCGACGCCCCTCCCAAGTTTCTTGGCGCGCATCTTTTTCTCGGCAGAACAGCAGAAATTCCCCCTCCGCTCGCCCCGGCGCCAGCACCGCGATCGCTTCCGGTTCGGGGAAATGGGTTAAATAGTAAAAATCGCTGTCCGGGCGAAACGGAAACAGCACATCACTATTGCGCGGCTGCTGCCGGGCGGTGGGAATGATGGCGAGGCCGCCGCGCATGCAAGCCATCAAATCCTGCCGTCGGCGGCGGTAGATTTCAGCATCATGGTTCGCGCTCATGTCGGCAACTCGGTGGGCCGCGGTTTTGCGCTGTTTGGCATGGGCGTGGGCGTGGTCGTGGGCATGACTGCGGGTCGGCGCGATTCTTCAAATATCACATGCGCTGCGACCCGCAAGTATTGCTCAATTTCACACAACTGCCGCTCGGTTTTTTGGTCGGCGTTGGCGGCGATGTGCAGACGGCTGATTTGCATGATGTCCTGCAACGCTTCGCGCACCGCGGCCGCGGCGCCGCTGAGGCATTGTTCGCCGTCGTGCAGAAACCCTTGCCCGAAGCCGTTGCACCAATCCGCCAGCGACTCTAAGGTTAGGGTCGGTGGCAGAGTCGGGGTTGGGCGGTGCCGAGAATTTTCCGGCGGTTGCGGTGGCAGCAGCAAGTTAAACGCGAAATCGTCCGCTTGCAAATCGCGCAGGATCAAGTCATACATGCTTGCTAACAATGCGATGTCGGATTTTTCCGCTACTTGCAACAGCCACATTTTACTGCGCAACTGCGCGGCGCCGAGTCCGCGGCAAGCGAGCCCGCTCAGCAACCCGTGCGCCTCGGCGGCGCTGCTGTTCCAACTGGAGTTTTGTAACCGCCGATTGAGGTCGTGATACAGCCGCGCCTGCAACGGCGGCTGGGACGGCGGTTTGGTGGGAGCGTGCGTGCTCATGCGCAAGGGGTTGATGGAGGCGCGGGGCGGAGTGCCGGGGTTCGCCATTCACCGCTCACCATTTACTATTCACCATTCACCACGGCAACGGATACCCTTCCGCATGCCAGAAGGCGCCGCTGCGTTGCATGCACAGTTCATCCATTTGTTCAATCAGTTGGCGCGCCGCCACCGCCGGTTGGATGCCGCGCCCGGCGGTCATGTCGGTCGCCACCAACCCAGGATGCAGCAACAACACCGCAATTCCGCGCGCGCGCAGGTCGTGCGCCAGATTGACTCCCGCCATGTTCACCGCGGCTTTGGACATTCGGTAGCCGTAGTTGCCGCCGCTGGCGTTGTCGCCCAACGAGCCGACGCGGCTGGAGACGATGCCGATTTTGGCGCCGGCGGACAGGTTGCCAAGCAGGGCATGCACCACCCGCAACGGACCTAAGGCATTGACTTGATACTGGTTTAGCATACGGTCAAAATCCAGTTCCGCGAGCGATTCGGCGGTGAGCAGCCCGGCGTTGTGAAGCAGCCAATCCAGTTGGATTGATTTGACTTCGCCGGCCAAGCGGCGCACATGTTCGGGGTTGGTAACATCCACTTCGCTGATCATAGTGGCGCCGCGGCGCGCCAGTTCGGGGTTGGGCGTGCGGCAGACGGCAATCACGCGCTCGCCGCGTTGCAGCAGTTGGCGGCATATTTCCAAGCCGAGGCCGCGGTTGGCGCCGACTACCAGACTGGTGGGCATAATCTTATTCTCAGGGTAAATTTAGACAACAGGATACAGCCATAGGTTGCCGGCGGCGGAGCCAACACGCGCATCAGTTTACTCCAAGCCGGGCGACTGGGCAAGCGGCGGCGGGCTGAAAAGAATTGGGCGGAAGTCTTTGACGCATGTTGGCGGGTGGTTTATAGTTCTGCGCTTGGGCGACGCCGGCAAATCCAGTGGAACAGACCATTCAAAAACTTGAACAACGCATCAACGATTTAATCAAGTTGACCGCCGGCTTGCGCCGCGACAACGAACTGTTGCGCAACGAGAAACGTATGCTGCAGCAACAATTCAAAGCCTTGCAAGAAAAGAATAAAATCGCGCACGGTCGCGTTGAGCATATCGTGGCGCGCCTGAACTCGTTGGAAGGCTGAGTGGTTGTCGGCAACGCTTGCCGGGAGTAAAAGCTTGCGCCGCCACCCGCCATCACCTTCCCCATAACCCCTATAACACTCCATGAGCACGGCAAACGAAAGCGTACAAGTGCGCATCATGCAGCACACATTTAGCGTGGTGTGTTCCAAAGAGGAACGGCGCGGGGTGCTGGCGGCGGCGGCGTATCTTGACCAGCAGATGCGCACGGTCGCCACCGGCGCCGAGGTGTTGGGCATCGATCGCTGCGCCATCATGGCCGGCTTGAATATCAGCCATGAACTGCTGGCGGTGCGCGATGCGGCGCGCGACCAAGCGCAAATTCATGCGCGTCTGAAAACCCTGCATCAGCAGGTTGACGAGGCGGTCACCAACGCCCAGTGAGTCAATTTCTCAATCTCCATCCCTTCATCCCTTCATCCATCATATGATTCAGCCTCATCCAATTGGCGGCGAACCCCCGCCGACAAACTTTCGGCGGCGGAAACCCGAGTTGCGAAAACGGTTGCGGCAACAGCGCAACGCACTCAGTCCGGCACAGCAAGCGCAAGCGGCGATTGCCTTGGCGGAGCGCATCAAAACCCTGCCGGCGTTCCAGCACAGTCAATCCATCGCGCTGTATATGGTCAACGACGGCGAGATTGATCCCGGCAAAGTGTTGGCGTGGAGTCTGGCGCACGGGAAACGTTGCTATGCACCGGTGGTGGCGCGCGCGCGCGCCGCCGCGCTGAGCAAACCCCGGTGCCAGCCGCATAAAAACTCATTGCGCTTTGCCGAGATTACCGCGCACAGCAAATTTCAACGCAATCAATTGGGCATCGCCGAGCCGCTGGTGGCGGCGGACGAGTTATTGGCAGCCGAGCAACTGGACTTGATATTGTTGCCGCTGGTCGGGTTTGACGGCCACGGCAATCGCCTCGGCATGGGCGGGAGTTTCTACGACGCCACCTTGGCGTTTAAGAAAGCCGCGCCGCACCGCCGCCCGCAACTGGTCGGGCTGGCGCATGAAATGCAGCGCGTGGAAAAAATAGACGCCGAAAACTGGGACATTCCGCTCGCCACGGTGGTGACCGAGCAACGCATTTATCACTGCGCCGAGTTGCCGACAAGCCAAGCCGCGCGCGCCCGCCCGCCCGGCGTAAATTGACCGACCGACAAGCCGCCATGCAATACTGGTTAATGAAAAGCGAACCGAATGAATTTTCCATTGATGACCTGCAACGGGTCACGGTGGAGCCGTGGGATGGCGTGCGCAACTATCAAGCGCGTAATTTCATCCGCGACCAAATGGCGCTTGGCGACCGCGCGTTTTTCTATCATTCCAGTTGCCAAACGCCGGGCATTGTCGGCATCATGGAAATCGCCGGCGCCGCCTATCCGGACCCGACCGCTTTTATGCCGCAGAACGCGCATTACGATGCCAAAAGCGACCCGCGCAACCCGACCTGGATGTTGGTTGAAGTCAAGTTTGTAAGTAAACTGAAACACCCGGTCACCTTGCAGCGCTTGAAACAAGAACCGGCGCTTGCCGATATGCAACTGCTCAAACGCGGCAATCGGCTCTCGGTGTTTCCGGTTGAAGCGCGGCACTGGCGGCGGATTATGCAACTCATTGCGACTTGAATCATTCAGCCAATCCTTCCACAATCACCGTAGTTTTCCTTTCCTGGTGTTGAATTATTATGAAACTGATTCGTTTTGTCGTCCTGCCCATGCTCTTAATTTTGGCGGTGGTTACCTTTTGGTCGCTCCATAGCCAAGCCGATAAGAACCTACCGATGCTGAAAATGACCACCACCTTAGGCGAGATTGAAATAGAATTGTATCCGCAACAGGCGCCGCTGAGCGTGCAGAACTTCCTCCGTTATGTGGAGTCTGAGCACTTTGAGCGACTGATTTTTCATCGCGTGATTGCCGGCTTTATGATTCAAGGCGGCGGTTTCACCGACGATATGAAACCGCGCCCGACCGACCCGCCGATTGAGAACGAAGCCGACAACCAGTTAAAAAATCTGACCGGCACCTTATCTATGGCGCGCACCGCGCAGCCACATTCAGCCACCTCCCAGTTTTTCATCAACTTGGCGGACAATGCGTTTCTTGACCATACCGCCAAAACCCCGCAAGGTTGGGGCTATGCGGTGTTCGCCAAAGTGGTCAAAGGCATGCAAGTGGTGGAAAAAATCGCGGCGTTGCCAACTGGCACGGTCGGTCCGTTTAGCGATGTGCCGACCCAGCCGGTGGTGATTCTCAAAGTGGAAAAGTTGTGAAAATGAGTCGCTGAATTCCGGCAACCGCAATCGCAATCGGTAGTGCCGCCGCAAAAAATTGCGGCGGCGGACGATTTAGCGTTACGCGCCGACCGATTTTCTTGCCCGCCTAACCTTGGTAAGCCTTGCAAGCCTTCGCAGATGCCCCAAAAACTACACATTAAAACATTCGGCTGTCAGATGAACGAATACGATTCATCGCGCATGGCGGATTTGTTGCGCGCCAGCCACGGCTATGAAACCACCGCGCAGCCTGAACAAGCGGATGTGGTGTTGCTGAACACCTGTTCGGTGCGGGAGAAGGCGCAAGAAAAAGTGTTTTCGCAACTGGGGCAATGGCGTCTGCTCAAGGCGCGCAAGCCGACGTTGGTCATCGGCGTGGGCGGTTGCGTCGCCAGCCAAGAGGGGGAGATGATTATGCGGCGGGCGCCGTATGTGGATCTGGTCTTTGGTCCGCAAACCCTGCACCGCCTGCCCGCTATGCTGAATCAGGCGCTGAAAAAACGCCCGCAGCGCGCCAAAGTGGTGGATATTTCCTTCCCCGAAATAGAGAAGTTTGACTGCTTGCCGCCGCCCTCCGTGCATGGCGTCAAAGCGTTTGTCTCCATTATGGAAGGCTGCAGCAAATACTGCTCATTCTGCGTGGTGCCGTATACCCGCGGCACCGAATTCAGCCGCCCGTTTGATGATGTGATTACCGAAGTGTATGGGTTGGCGCAGCAAGGCGTGCGCGAAATCAATTTACTCGGGCAGAATGTCAACGCTTACCGCGGCGCGACGCACGATGCGCAGCGCGTGGTTGAATTCGCCGAACTATTGCACTATGTCGCCGCGGTGGACGGCATTGAACGGCTTCGCTTCACCACTTCGCATCCGCTGGATTTCACCGCGCCGTTGGCGCGCGCGTACGCCGAGATACCAGAATTGGCGGGGCATCTGCATTTGCCGGTACAAAGCGGCTCCGACCGAATTCTAAAATTGATGAAACGAGGCTACACGGCGGCGGACTACCTCGCCTGCGTTGAACAAGTCAGAGCCAGCCGCCCGGATATTTCGCTGTCTTCGGATTTTATCGTCGGCTTTCCCGGAGAAACCGATGACGATTTCGCCGCCACCATGGCGTTGCTTGAACGGGTCGGCTACGACCAATCATTTAGTTTTCTGTATAGCGCGCGCGCCGGCACGCCGGCTGCAGATTTGCCCGATGAAGTTCCGCTGACGGTGAAAAAGCAACGCCTGCAGAAATTGCAACAACGCCTTACGGAGATGGCGGCGGCCATTAGCCTGCGCATGCTGGGCAGCGAGCAATGCGTGTTGGTGGAGGGCGCGTCGCGCAAGAACCCCGCGCATCTGGCTGGGCGCACCGAAAACAACCGCGTGGTGAATTTCGCCGGTCGCGCCGACTGGGCGGGGCAATTCGCGCTCGTTAGAATCACCGAAGCCTTGCCCAATTCGTTGCGCGGCGAAGTGTTGCATGTGGAGAACCAGCCGCTGCAAAATCGCCCGCCGGCGCGGCAAGTTGCGTGAGCCGTTGCCGCGCCAAGTCCAAGTACAAGGCGCGCGTAAAGGCGAGGTCGCTGAGTAGGTTGCGCTAACTTGAACCAAGCGATTACATTTCAGTTGCTGCCGGCCGAGAACGAGCGGTTGGCGCAAGTGTGCGGGGAACTGGACGCGCACTTGCAACAAATTGAAGCGCGCCTGCAAGTCAAAATTATGCAACGCCACAACGCCTTCAAGGTGACCGGCAGCAAGCAACGGGCGTGCCGCGCCGAAACCGTAATCCGTGGCTTATTTGAAATGGCAAAACACCAAGCCGAACCGCTCAGCGGCAACGATGTGCATCTCCAACTGGTGCGCGCGCGGGCGGCTGAGGCGGATACTCAGCGCGCCCCGCAACGCGAAGGGGACGGCGCAGAGAGTGAGGGCGGGGGCGATGGCGGCGAAGAAGTGGTGGTCACGATACGTCGCTGCGCCATTCGCGGTCAGAATTCGCGGCAGCGCGACTACCTCCGCCGCATCCACCGCCACGATATCAATTTCGCCATTGGTCCAGCCGGCACCGGCAAAACCTATTTAGCGGTGGCGTGCGCGGTGCAGGCGCTCGCCGAAGACCGCGTGAAGCGCATCCTGTTGGTGCGCCCGGCGGTGGAGGCGGGCGAGAAATTAGGTTTTTTGCCCGGCGATATCGGCGAGAAAATAGATCCCTACCTCCGACCGCTGTTTGACGCGCTCTACGAAATGCTCGGCTTTGAACGGGTGGGCAAATTAATCGCCCGCCGCACCATTGAACTCGCTCCGTTGGCGTATATGCGCGGGCGCACTTTGAACGAATCGTTCGTCATTTTAGATGAAGCGCAAAACACCACCGCGGAGCAGATGAAAATGTTCCTGACGCGCATCGGCTTTGCCAGCAAAGCGATCGTCACCGGCGATATCACACAAGTGGATTTGCCGCGCGAACAACGCAGCGGATTGAAGCACGCCCAACGCGTGCTGAGCGGCGTAGACGGCATCAGTTTCACGCAGTTTCTGCCGCAAGATGTGGTGCGCCATCCGTTGGTGCAACGCATCGTGGAAGCCTATCAACGCGCCGCTGAGAACGCCGGCGACTGAGACGCCCGCGGCGACTGATGCAACTGAGACGACCGATGCAACTACAACTACAAATTGCTTGCGCGTCGGCGCCTCCAATTCCGACCCGCCGCCAGTTTCAAGGCTGGGTCACCGCGGCTTTACAAGAAATTGCGCGCCCGGCTGGGGAAATCACCGTGCGCGTGGTTGCGCGCGCCGAAATGGCGGCGCTCAATCAGCGTTATCGCAATCGGCGCGACGCCACCGATGTATTGTCTTTTCCGTTTGAAGCGATTGCCGGGTTGCCGCTGAAGATCTTGGGAGATGTGGTAATTTGCGCGCCGCTGGTGGCTGCGTACGCCGCCACCCACCGCCTGCCGCCGCTGCAACATTGGGCGCATTTAACGATCCATGGCACGTTGCATTTGTGCGGCTTTGACCATCAACTACCAGCGCCAGCCGAACAGATGGAAGCGCTGGAACGAGCCATCATGGCGGAAATTGGGATGGCGATTCGTCCCCTGGCGGCGTAACGCCGCCAGCCGCCCACCGCCCGCGAGTTGCGAAAATGGGCGCATTTGCGCGCCGCCTTGCCGATAAAATCCAATGAAAACTTTACTCGCATTGCTCGCCGGCGCCTTGAATGCGCTTGCCTTTGCCCCGTTTGGCTGGTGGTTGCTGTGCCTGCTCAGCTTCGCCGTTCTATTTGGGCTGTGGTTGCGCGCGAAGCGCGGTGCCGCCGCTTGGTATGGGTTTGTGTTTGGAGTGGGGATGTTCGGGCTCGGCACCTCGTGGATTTATGTCAGTTTGCACAATTTCGGCGGCTTGCCGCCATGGCTTGCCGGCTTGTGCGTGGCGCTGTTGGTGGCGGCGGTATCGCTGTTGCCGGCGCTGGCTGGCTGGTTGCAGTCCTACGTCCTTTATCGCGCCACCGCGCCGCACGCGACGACCATGCGCGCCATTTTGATTATGCCGAGCATCTGGTTGTTGGGTGAATGGTTGCGCGGCTGGCTGTGCACCGGCTTCCCGTGGCTCACCGGCGGTTATGCGATGTTAGACACCCCTCTCGCCGGGCTGGCGCCGCTTGGCGGGGTTTATCTGGTCGGCTTGTTGGCGTTGATGAGCGCCGGCGCGTTGTTGGCGTTGTTGCTGGAATGGTCGTGGGACAACTTGCTGCTGTCATCGTTGCTTGGCTTGGGCTGGTTGGGTGGGTGGCAACTTGCTACCGCGCCGTGGACGCAACCGCAGGGCGCGGAAATCTCGGTCGCCATCGTGCAAAATAATGTGCCGTTGCAGCACAAATGGCAGCCGCGCCAACGCGCGCAAATTATCGCCGACTATCTCGCGCAAAGCGCGCGCCACCGCGATGTGGATTTAGTGGTGTGGCCCGAAGCCGCGGTGCCGGAGTATCTGCATCGCCTGCCCGCCGATTTCCACCGCCAACTGCGCGCGCATCCGGCCGACTTTATTTTTGGCGCACTGACGCTGGGCGAGAGTCGCCCAGCGAAAAAGGATGCGCAAACGGGCGGACAAGCGGACCGCGGGCAAGGCGAGTCATTCAATAGCATCGCCGCGTTTACCGGTGCCGACCGGACGATGCTGTATCACAAGCGGCATCTGGTGCCGTTCGGCGAATTTTTACCGATGAAATGGTTGTTTCAGCCGTTATTCGCGCGGCTCAACATTCCCATGTCCGATTTCGCCTCGTGGCGCGCGCCGCAAGCGCCGTTGCGCGCCGCCGGCAACCGCTTTGCGGCTTCCATTTGTTACGAAGACGCCTTCCCCCAAACTTGGCGCGAGCAGGTGGCAAGCGCCGGGGTGTTGCTCAATGTCAGCGAGGACATGTGGTTTGGTGATTCGTTCGCCCCGCATCAGCGCCTACAGATGGCGCGCTTCCGCTCGTTGGAAAGCGCGCGCCCGATGATTCGCTCCTCCAACAACGGCTTGTCGTCGGTCATCAATTGGCGCGGCGGTTTGGATGAGGTGGCGCCGCAATTCGTAAAAACCGTGCTCACCGCCAAAGTGCAACCGCGCGCCGGCAGCACCCCCTATGTCCAGTTTGGCGACCGCCCGGCGTTGCTGTTCAGCGCGCTGTTGATCGGTTTCGGGTGGTTGCTTGGGCGGCGTAAATTGCGTTAGCATACGAGCCTAATTACCGTACCTCATTCAGCCCCAACCGACCATCCGAGTTAGATTTATGAACGCTCACAGCATGCCGCACGGCTTCAAATATCCAACCTTGGGTTCCCAATTGTGGGCAAGCCCAAGCCAAGCCCAAAATCAAAATCAATTCCGCAACCAAGTCCGAGACTTAGGGCGCAACTTAATGTTAGCGATCGGCGGAACTCTGTTGCTAACCTTGTCGGCGAAGGTGCAAATTCCGTTTTACCCGGTGCCGCTGACCATGCAAACTTTTGTGGTCTTGCTCATCGGCTTCGCGTATGGCTGGAAATTAGGCGCGCTGACCGTGTTGCTGTATCTCGCGCAAGGCGCAATTGGTTTGCCGGTGTTTGCCGCCACCCCGCAACAGGGGCTCGGCTTCGCCTATATGATGGGACCAACTGGCGGATATTTGGCGGGCTTTGTAGTAGCCGCCGCCGCGTGCGGTTATCTTGCCGAACGAGGCTGGGACCGGCGCGTGTCCACCACTTGCGCCGCTATGTTAGTCGGCAATCTCATCATGTATGCCGCCGGCTTGTTGTGGTTGGGGGCGTTGCTCGGGTGGGAGCAACCGATTCTGCAGTGGGGGTTGTATCCGTTCCTACTTGGCGATGCGCTGAAAATTGCGTTGGCGATGTGGGTGTTGCCGAGCGTGTGGAAGGCGCGCAAGTTTGCCGATTCCCGCTAACCATTTGCGTTGGTGTTGATTTGCGGCGGCAAAACTCGTTCCAGCAACTCAATCCAGTGCACTACTGATTGCGTGGAATTCGTCCCTTGCGTGAAATTCATCCCTAAGTGCATCTGACAGCCGACATTGGCGGTGCATACCACTTGCGCGCCCGATGCGGCGAGCGCGGCTTGTTTATTTTGTCGCAACTGCGCGGCAAGTTTCGGCTGCAAAATGGAATAGGTGCCGGCGGCGCCGCAACACAAATGCGCATCGCGCACTTCGCACAGCGTATAACCGCCCCGCGTTAGCATCGCTTCCACCACCCCGCGCGTGCGCTGCCCATGCTGCAAAGTGCATGGCGCGTGGAAGGCGACTTTACGCGGCGATTCCTGCCGGCGCGCGGGCGCATAATCATGCGGCAGTTCCCGCGCCACCACCTCGCTGAGGTCAAGCGTTTTTGCGCTGATTTGGCGCGCTTTTTCGCGGTAGGCAGGCTCATTCGCAAACCACTGCGGATACTCCTTGATGGTGAGGCCGCAACCGCTCGCCGTCATCACGATGGCTTCGGCGCCGCTTTGCAGGTGCGGCAACCACTGATCAATCAACGCCCGCGCCGCCGCCAGCCCAGCGGGTTCGCCGCCGGTATGCCCGCCGGTATGCAATTGCGCCGCCCCGCAGCAGCGCGCCGCGCCGACTTCAAACAACGAAATGCCCAGTCGGTCCAGCACGCGGGCGGCGGCTAGGTTGGTGTTGGGTGTTGCCGCTGACTGCACACAACCAGCCAGCGCAATCATCTTGCGCGCATGCCGCCGCGGGGGCCATTTTGTGCCCGCTGGGGCTGGATTTAGATTTGGTTGCGGGCTTGGTTGCGGCGGCAACCAGCGGCGCACCGCGGTCGGCAGCAGCCTTCGGCAGCGCCAGCCCAGTCGCAGTAAGCGCGCAAAACCGGTGCCGTTGGCGATGAAGCGCCCGAGCGCGCGCCGCCGCATGCGGTCGCCGAGGCTGCGCGGCAGTTTTCGGTCCAGCGTTGCGTGGCTGAGTTCTAACAGCGTGTTGTATTGCACTCCAGACGGGCAGGTGGTCTCGCACGCCCGACAGCGGAGGCAACGGTCCAGGTGCAGCCGCAGGCTGCGGCTCACCGCATGCCCTTCAAAGAGTTGCTTCATCTGGTAAATGCGCCCGCGCGGGCTATCCCGCTCGTCGCCCAATAGTTCATAGGTGGGGCAGGTGGCGTTGCAAAGACCGCAATGCACGCAGGCGCGCAAGATTTTCTCTGCTTGCCGTCCGGGCGCGGTGTTTTGGAATTCGGCGCTGAGCGAAGTTTGCATATCACAAATCCGCGTATAGGCGGCTCGGGTTGAGGATGCCAGCGGGGTCAAAGGCGCGTTTCAGGCGGCGGTGCAGCGCGTGCAACGGCGCGCTGAGCGATTGAAACACTTCGCCTTGGCGGTCGCCATGGCGAAAATGGGTAACATGCCCGCCGTGCGCGGCGGCGATTTTGCGTAGTTCGTCCAAGTTGATCGCGCCGCGCAACCACCGTTGCGCACCGCCCCAATCCAACAATTGCGCGGCGTTCGCATTCGTGTCTGCATTGGCATTCGTTTTGCGCGGCTCAACTTCCACTTCCACTTCCGTGCCGGCGCGCACCGCATAACGCAACAACGGTTGTTCGCCGCCAAAAAATGGCAGGTCATGGTCCCTCAGTTGTCGCCAGAAGGCGCGTCCGGCGGCGTCCGACTCCTCTTCGCCGCCGATAGATTGAACGGCGTTGCGCACCGCGGCTTGATTGCCCGACCAGCGTAGGCGCGTTGTCCCGTCGCTCCACGCCGCCGCCGATAACGGCAACGGGCGCGCCGCCAATTGGTTGAACAGGGCGATGGCTTGCTGCGGTTGGCGGTGCGCGAATCGGCAAGTGGTTTCCGCTTGCGGCTGCGGCATCACTCTGAGGGAAACCTCCAACAACACGCCCAAAGTTCCCATGGCGCCGACCATCAACCGGGCAATGTCAAAACCGGCGACATTTTTCATCACTTGACCGCCGAAGCGCATGACTTCCCCTTTGCCGTTAATGATTTTGACTCCTAACACAAAATCCCGCACCGCGCCCGCGTATGGACGGCGCGGTCCGGATAACCCCGCCGCCACCGCGCCGCCCACGGTGGTGGTGGCGGAAAATCGCGGCGGCTCAAAACCAAGCATCTGCTGTTCCGCAGCCAGCAGTTGTTGCACCGCGTGCATGCGGGTGCCGGCGCGCGCGGTAATCACCAACTCGGAGGGGTCATAATCCAGCACTCCGCAATGCGCGCCGGCGTGCAGCGGTTCGCCAACGGCTTCGCGTCCATAGAAAGCCTTGCTGTCGCCGCCGATGATGCACAGCGGCTGCGGTTGCCGCTGTGCATACGCGGTTTGCACGCGTTGTTGTAAGGCTTGTTGGCAATCCGCTTCGGGCGTTGGCGTTGGTATTGACATTGACATCGGGTTGGCAGCGCAACCTACAAGCGTTCAATTTCCGCAAACCGCGTCGCCCCGCGATGCACATGCATGGCGTTGTATTCCGCGCAGCGCGCCAAAGTGGGAATGGCTTTGCCCGGGTTTAACAGCCGCTTGGGGTCAAACGCCTCGCGCACGGCGTGCATCTGCGCGCGCTCGTGGTCGTTGAATTGCACGCACATCTCCCCCACTTTTTCCACGCCGACCCCGTGTTCGCCGGTAATCGTGCCGCCAACCGCTAAACACAAGCGCAGAATTTCGCCGCCGAGTTGCTCGGTTTTCTGTAACGCGCCGGGTTGGTTCGCGTCATACAAAATCAGCGGATGCAGGTTGCCGTCGCCGGCGTGAAACACATTGGCGACGGGCAATCCGTACTCGTCGGACCAGCGCGCAATTTGACGCAACACCGCGCCCACCGCTTTACGCGGAATGGTGCCGTCAATGCAATAGTAATCCGGCGTAATGCGCCCGACCGCCGGAAACGCATTTTTGCGCCCGGACCAGAACCTCGCCCGCTCGTGTTCATCGCGCGCCACGCGGATTTCCACCGCGCCGTGTTGTTGAAAAATGCGCCGCGCGACGGCGACTTCGGCGGCCACTTGCTGCGGGATGCCGTCCAGTTCGCATAACAGCAACGCGGCGGCGGCGCGGGGATAGCCGGCTTGGGTGAAATCCTCCGCCGCGCGAATCGCCGGGTTATCCATCATTTCCAGGCCGGCCGCAATGATGCCGTCGGCAATCAGCGCGGCGACGCTGTCGGCGGCTTTTTCCACCGTATCAAACGCCGCCAACAGCACTTGCACGGATTGCGGCAGCGGCAATAGTTTCAGCGTAACTTCCACCACCACCCCCAGCATGCCTTCCGAGCCAATCAGCAACGCCAACAAATCGTATCCCGGCGCATCCAAACCGCCGCCGAGGGTGAGCAACTCGCCGTCTATGGTGACGATGGTTAGGCTGAGTATGTTGTGCACGGTTAGCCCGTATTTCAAGCAATGCACGCCGCCGGCGTTTTCCGCCACATTGCCGCCGATGGTGCAAGCGATTTGCGATGACGGGTCGGGCGCATAAAAAAGCCCCAAATGCTTAACCGCCTCAGAAACCGCGAGATTGCGAATGCCCGGCTGCACGCGCGCGGTGCGATGCACCGCATCAATTTGCAGCAACGCATTCATGTTCGCCAAACTCAACACGATGCCGTCGGCGTGCGGCAACGCCCCGCCGGAAAGACCGGTGCCGGCGCCGCGGCTGACCACCGGCACCCGCAGTTCATTGCAAACCCGCATGACTTGTTGAACCTGCGCCACGGTGCGCGGCAGGATGACCAATTTCGGCAACTGACGATACGCGCTCAAGCCGTCGCATTCATACACGCGCAACGCCTCCGGTTGCGCAATCACCGCATCGCGCGGTAAAAATTTGCGCAACCGTCGCGCCAACGACTGACGACTCGGCGGCGGGCAATTGGTTGCTGAACGATTCATGAGGTCATAACGGTAGGCTGCGGCGGCGGCTGCCAACGCAGAATTAGTTTAGAACAAACCGACCACGCGGGTAGCCGCTTTTCGGTGTACGCAACTTTCCCTATTTCTAAGTTGCTCTCCAAATTGCCCCCCAAATTGGCAATCCGATGAGCGCGCTGACGGCGATGATGGCGTACGCAACCCTACGATACACCGCCTCTTGTTGCGGATTGAAAATACGCTGCCCGATATAGCCGCCGAGCGCATACGGCGCCGCCAACAACAAACCGATTAACAACGGCAACCAAACCAATAGGGTTTTGACGGCGAACACCAACATGGTTAACAAATCCACCAAGAACAAATACATCATAGTGTTGGCGCGAATCACTTGCGGCGCGCGCGGACTGGAAAGATAAGACAAGATGACCGGCGGACCGGGCAATGCGGCGACGCCCGCCAAAAACCCGCTGAGCATGCCGATCAACATGGTCGCCGCGGCGTTTAATGCGCGACCGTAACGCCAGCCGCTCAGCAGTAAAACTAACATCGTAAACGACAACGTGGAAACCAACCAGCGGAATAAATTCGGCTCCAATCGGGTGAGCAGATACACGCCTAACGGCAGGGCGATGAGCGCGCCAACGCCCAACACGGCGACATCTTTGGGCTCGCCGTCCCGCCACGCGCGCGGCAGCAGAAACAGCAGACCGAAGATATCAAACATCATCATCATCAAAATAACCCAAATCGGCGGCGCCACCGTCGCCGCAATCGGCACAAACACCAACGCCGTGCCAAACCCGGAAAACCCGCGCACGATGCCGGCAATTAGCACCGCAATAACCAATACGCCGAGTCCGTCAAATTGGAGTAGGGAGGGGATAATTTGCATGCGGGCAGTATAGCAAGCCCCCACCTTGCCCACCTCGTCATTCCCGCGGTTTTAAGCGTGTGGTTGCGAGAATCCAAGTCTAACAAAAAAAGCCCCCCGATGAAATGGGGGGCGATGCACAGACGGGGGCGGAGTTTCATTCGGTTCCGGGGAATTGCCAAAACCGCCCCCGCCGGTACTTATGGATTCAAAAGCGGTATTCTACTTTCAAATCGTAGTACGGGTCTTGCGGAGTTTCGGCATAGGAACGGTCGGTGATGTTTAGCCCGAATTCCCAGTTTTTATTGGGATTTACGCGCATGCCGTAGGCGAAGGTATCATCGCTGGTGGGCATGGCGTAGGTGAACAAGTTGCCTTGCCAAGTGGTTTGTTTGATTAGGTAGTTGGCGAAGTAGGACAACACAATGGCTCCGCC
>JAHRAW010000038.1 GCA_020027415.1 Gammaproteobacteria bacterium | reverse complement strand
AAAAGTGGATTATACAGGATTCCCGCTCTGTCTCATTTTCGTCATTCCCGTCCTCTCCACCAATTAGCCGTCATTCCCGCATCTCCACCCCATGAAAATAACCGCCATTGAAACATTTTGCACGCAGTTCATCGGTATGGTGAAAGTCACCACCGAGGACGGCGTCGGCGGTTGGGGGCAAGTTGCGCCGTATCATGCCGACATCACGGTGCAAGTTTTGCATCGTCAAATCGCCCCGCACGCGTTGGGCGAGAACGTCGCCGACATCCATGCTCTGGTCGCGCACATACCGGAACTTGAGCATAAGTTCCCCGGCTCCTACTTGCGCCGCGATATCAGCGGGCGGCAGGAAGTGGAACGCTTGTTGCGGGTGCGCGATGCATGCGGCTTTGACGCGTTCAAGTTTCGCATTGCGGCGGAGTGCGGACACGACCGCGATCAATGGCGCTGACGAACCGAAGACATCGTGCCGCGCATGCACGCCGCTAGGCAGCCGAACGGCAACTGCGAAGCGGCGTTGTTGGTGGATGCAAACTCCGGCTACTCGCCGCGCAAGGCAATTGAAATCGGCAAGTGGTTGGCGGAGCACGGCGTATCGCATTTTGAAGAACCGTGTCCCTACTGGGAACTGGAACAAACCAAGCAAGTAACCGATGCCTTGGGGATGGATGTAAGCGGCGGCGAACAAGATTGCAAACTGCCCACTTGGCGACGGCTGATTGCACAAGGCGTGGTGAATATCATTCAGCCGTATATTGGTTACATCGGCGGGCTAACCCGCGCGCGGCAAGTCGCCGACATGGCGGCGCAACAGCGGATTCCATGCACCCCGCACAGCGCCAATCTTTCTATGCGCACGCTGTTCATCATGCATTTTCTGCGGGCGATGCCCAACGCCGGCAAATACCTTGAATTCTCCATTGAAGGCGACGATTATTATCCCTGGCAACGCGGTTTATATCGCCACGACCCGTATACCGTCACCGATGGCTGCGTGCGCGTAACCGAGCAACCGGGCTGGGGCGCGCAGTTTCCCCCGCTTAAATCCTGCGGGGGCGGATTTTTGAGCGGGAATCTCTTATTATTGGTGCTTCCCCATGGAGATTCCAGATTAAAAGATCGCGGGAATGACCAGTTAATCTGAAAATCACCTTTTCATCATGTTCACCGAAGATTTTAAGCAAACTCCGTACTGGTGGGAGCGCACGCCGCGCCCGACTGATACTGAGTGCGCGCTGCCGAACTCGGCGGAGGCGCTTATCGTCGGCTCCGGTTATAGCGGGTTATCCGCCGCCATTCAAACCGCGCGGCATGGGCGGCATACCGTGGTGGTGGACGCCGAACCAGCCGGCTGGGGCTGCAGTTCACGCAACGGCGGGCAGGTCAGCACCAGTTTGAAACCGAGTTTCCAGCAACTCGCCAAAAAATTCGGCGCTGAACGCGCGCTGGCGATATTGCAGGAAGGCAATCATGCGGTGGCGTGGTTGGAAGATTTCATCCACCAAAACCGCATTCAGTGCGATTATCAAAAGGTCGGGCGGTTTCACGCCGCGCACACGCCCGCCGCCTTCCGCCAGCTCAGCCAAAAAATAAACGCTACCCCGGCGCAATTGAAGGTCGGGGCTTATCTGGTCAGCGCGCGCCAACAGCGGCAAGAAATTGGCAGCGAGAAATATCACGGCGGGGCGGTGTATCCGCGGCATGCCTCGCTGGACCCGGCGCGGTATCATCAAGGGCTGTTGGCATGCGCCCAAGCCAACGGCGTGGAAATCGTAACCCAGTGCCGCGTGCAAGCGATTCAAAACAAAACCGCCGACGGCAAAAAGGCGCGCAACGGCGCCGGCAATTTCCAAGTCACCACTTCCAAAGGCGTCATCACCGCCGCCGATATCGTGCTTGCCACCAGCGGCTACACCGGGCGGGTCACGCCGTGGCAACAGCGGCGAATCATCCCCATTGGCTCCTATGTAATCGCCACCGAACCGCTGCCGCAAGATTGCCTCGCGCGCCTGATACCGCAGCATCGCGTGGTCACCGACACCCGCAAA
Organism: Gammaproteobacteria bacterium; assembly: GCA_020027415.1. GTDB lineage: Bacteria > Pseudomonadota > Gammaproteobacteria > Arenicellales > Poriferihabitantaceae > JAHRAW01. The sequence goes on along the minus strand of JAHRAW010000038.1, from coordinate 2,226 downwards.
CTGGTGATGTATTACCGACTTTGCCCGCAACGGCGGCGGCTTCTGTTCGGCGCCCGGGTGTCGCTGAAAGAAACCAACCTGCGCCATAGCGCCCGCCTGCTGCGCCGCCAAATGGTGGATATTTTCCCGGCCCTGCAAAACGCGCGCATCAGCCACTCGTGGATGGGCTTGGTCGGCTACACCTTTGACGCCATGCCGCATATCGGCAAGCACCACGGAATGTATTACAGCATGGGATATTGCGGTTCCGGCATCTCACTGGCGAGTTATTTTGGCATGCGAGTCGGCTTGCAAGTGGTCGGCAACCCGCGCGGCAACACCGCCTTAGACGGCTTGCCCTTCCCCAGCCGCCTGTACTACCGCGGCAACCCGTGGTTTCTGGCGCCGTCCATTTTGGTTTATCGGTGGCGCGACGGGCTATTGCGGTGACCATGAACGCAGCGCGCCGCCGTTTTTGCTGGTGCGGTCGTTATTTCCGCAGTCCTCCACCACTTCGTCATTCCCGCGATCTGTTAAGCGGAAATGACGGCTAATTGGGAGAATGCGGGAATGACGAATTATAATTATGGGAATGAAAAGTGGAATGGGCGGGAAAGTGGTGGTTTTATTGGGATTTTTCGGTTTCACGCGCCCGATATAGCCAAAAAATTAGGCAAAAGTAAAACTAAAATGTTACAAAGCAGTTTACCGCACGATTGTTAATCCACTTTCCCTTCCAACTATGTTTGCTACCGCCAAAACCATGCCCAAGCCAAGCCCCGCTACGCATAACACCGCCGCCTTGCGTGAACTGGATCGCAAGCATCACTTTCATCCGTTCACCAACCACCATCGCATGCGCGCGCGTGGGGCGCGCATTATCACGGCGGCGAACGGGGTGTATGTTTATGATTCTGATGGCAAGCAATACTTGGATGCGATGGCCGGGTTGTGGTGCGTCAATATCGGGTATGGGCGCGCCGAACTGGCGGATGCGGCGGCGGCGCAGATGCGACAACTGCCGTACTACAATAGTTTTTTTCAAACCGCCCAACTGCCGGCCGTGGATTTAGCGGAAGCGCTGACTAAGATTACGCCGCCGCAATACCAGCGCGCGTTTTTTGGCTGCAGCGGTTCCGATGCCAACGACACCATTGTGCGCTTGGCGCGCCTCTACTGGCAACTGCAGGGACAAGCGCAACGCCAAACCATCATCAGCCGCCACAACGCCTATCACGGCAGCACTATGGCCGGCGCCAGCCTCGGCGGCATGGCGTTCATGCACGCGCAAGGCGGCTTGCCCATCCCCGGCATTACGCATATTGAGCAACCCTATTATTTTGGTCGCGCGCAACCAGATGAGAAATTAACCGAAGCCGAGTTCAACTTGAAAGCCGCGCACGCGTTGGAAGCGAAAATCAAAGAGCTTGGCGCCGACCAAGTGGCGGCCTTCATCGGCGAACCAATTCAGGGCGCCGGCGGCGTCATCATTCCGGCCGAACCTTACTGGCGCGAAATCCAGCGCATTTGTAAAAAATACGACATTTTGTTAGTGGTGGATGAAGTCATCTGCGGGTTTGGGCGCACCGGCAACTGGTTTGGCTCGGATACTTTCAACCTGCAAGGCGATTTGATGACTTTGGCAAAAGGCTTGTCGTCCGGCTATCAACCGATTAGCGCGGTGATGGTCGCCGATAAAGTGAGCGCGGTGTTAGACCGACACGACCATGAATTTAGCCATGGCTATACTTATTCCGGGCATCCAGTGGCGTGCGCGGTGGCGTTGAAGAATATTGAAATCCTGCGCCACGAGCGCATTATTGAGCGCGCGCAGGGCAATATGGAGTATCTGCGCGCGCGGTTGCAAACCCTCGCCGAGCATCCGCTGGTCGGTGAAGTGCGCTGCCAGGGCATGCTCGGCGCGATTGAATTGGTGGCGCGCAAAACTGAAGCCGAAACCAATGTCAATGCGCAATCGTTGCCGCTACCGCGTCGCTTTGATGCGAATGCGGGCGCCGGCGCGTTGTGTCGCGACTTTTGTTTCGCCAACGGCTTGGTGATGCGCGCGGTCGGCGACACTATGGTGTTTTCGCCGCCGTTGATTATCAGCCGTAGTGAAATTGATGAATTCATTGAAAAAGCCCGGCACGGGTTGGATCAAACGCAGCATCAACTTGCGGCTGACTAAATGAGGAAATAATCATCAACAAAATCCGCCGTTCGGTGAAACCGCCGTAATTGTGGGGA